>NZ_JAOCLK010000029.1:0-60931 GCF_029845265.1 Ectopseudomonas oleovorans | reverse complement strand
CAAAACAAAACCCTACTGGCGCCTGGCAAAACTGCCGCTGGCCGTCAGCCTCGCTTCCACCCTTGCCGCTCCGGCATTCGGCGTCACTTTCAATATCGGTGAGATCGAAGGGCAGTTCGATTCGTCGCTGTCGGTGGGGGCGAGCTGGTCGACCGCCAAACGGGATCGTGACCTGATCGGTTCGTCCAATGGCGGTACCGGCTTCTCCCAGACCGGTGACGACGGCCGCCTGAACTTCAAGCGCGGCGAGACCTTCTCGAAGATCTTCAAGGGTATCCACGATCTTGAACTTAAATACGGCGACACCGGCGTATTCGTGCGCGGCAAGTACTGGTATGACTTCGAACTGAAGGACGAAAGCCGCCTTTTCAAGGACATCAGCGATAGCAACCGCAAGGAGGGAGCACAGTCATCGGGGGCCGAGATTCTCGACGCCTTCATCTACCACAACTACGCGATCGGTGACCAGCCTGGATCGGTACGTCTGGGCAAGCAGGTGGTGAGCTGGGGTGAGAGCACCTTCATCATCAACGGCATCAACGCGATCAACCCGGTCGACGTCGCCGCCTTCCGCCGCCCAGGTGCCGAGGTCAAGGAAGGCCTGATCCCGGTCAATATGCTCTATGTGGCTCAGAGTCTGACCGACCGGTTGTCTGCCGAGGCCTTCTACCAGTTGGAGTGGGACCAGACGGTCGTCGACAACTGCGGTACCTTCTTCGCCGTCGACGTGCTGCAGGATGGTTGTGCCAGCAACTACCATGTGCAGAGCTATCCCGCGGGACTGGCCGGCGCCCTGGGCGCCGTGGGAGCCGCCGGCAGCTCCGAGGGTGTCATGCTGCGCCGTGCCGGAGACAACGATGCGCGCGACAGCGGCCAGTGGGGCGTGGCCCTGCGCTGGCTGGGCGACGAGGCCGAATACGGCCTGTATGCGCTCAACTACCATAGCCGCACGCCGAACTTGAGCTACATCAATGCCGATGCGGCATCCATTGCCGCCATCGCGACTACCGCGGGAGGTCTTCCGGCGGCTTTCCAGACGCCATTCGTTTCCCTGGGCCTGCTGGGAACCGGCAGCTACTTCCTGGACTACCCGGAAGACATCCGCCTGTATGGCGCCAGCTTCTCGACCACCCTGCCCACCGGCACCGCGTGGCAGGGCGAGATCAGCTACCGGCCGAACATGCCGCTGCAGATCAATACAGTCGACACTACCGGCTGGTTGGCCAGCGGCATCGGCGGTGCGCTGGCCGTCGGCAACGTATCGGCGGCGCTGGCCCAGGCCGGGCAGGCGCACCGAGGTTACAACCGCAAGGAAGTCACCCAGTTGCAGACCACCTTCACCCACTTCATCGATCAGGTACTCGGCGCCGAGCGGATGACCCTGGTCGGCGAGATCGGCTACACCCGCATCGGTGGCCTGGAAAGCCTGGACAAGGTACGTTATGGCCGCGATCCGATCTACGGCGGTTACAACGATGCGAGCGCCATCGCCATGAACGGCCGGCATGGCTTCTACACCTCCGGCTCCTGGGGCTACCGGGCGCGTGGCATCCTCGACTACAACAACGTGTTCGCCGGTATCAACCTCAAGCCGAATGTAGCCTGGTCCCATGACGTGGACGGCTATGGGCCGGTGTTCAACGAAGGCGCCAAGGCCATCAGCATCGGACTCGATGCCGAATACCAGAACACCTACACCACCAGCCTCTCCTACACCAACTTCTTTGATGGTCGTTACAACACGTTGGTCGACCGCGACTTCGTCGCTCTCAGCTTCGGTATGAACTTCTAAGCGGCCAGGAATTTCGAGGAATCATGATGCAAATGAAAACAACAAAAAAACTGTGGCAAAGCGGTGTCCTGACCCTGTCTCTGCTGGCGACCAGCGTGATGGCGGCAGTGTCGCCTGACGAGGCTGCGAAGCTGGGCAACACCCTGACTCCGGTAGGCGCCGAGATGGCAGGCAATGCCGATGGCTCGATCCCGGCCTGGACTGGCGGCCTGCCGACCAATGCCGGCGCGGTCGATCCGCGTGGCTTTTTGGCCGATCCGTTCGCCAACGAGCAGCCGCTGTTCACCATCACCGCGGCCAACGCCGAGCAGTACAAGGACAAGCTGACCCCCGGTCAACTGGCCATGTTCAAGCGCTACCCGGACAGCTACAGGATGCCGGTCTATCCGACTCACCGTTCGGCCAGCCTGCCGGCCGCGGTGCTCGAGGCGACCAAGCAGAATGCGGTGAACACCAGGATGGTGTCGGGCGGCAACGGTCTGGAGAACTTCCAGACGGCCAACCCCTTCCCGATTCCGAAAGATGGTCTGGAGGTCATTTGGAACCACATTACCCGCTACCGCGGTGGCAGCATGCGTCGTCTGGTGACCCAGGCGACTCCGCAGCCGAATGGTTCCTACTCGCTGGTCTACTTCCAGGAAGAGTTCACCTTCCGCGATGCCCTGACCGACGTCGATGCGAGCAAGGAAAGCAACGTCCTGTTCTACTTCAAGCAGCGCGTAACCGCGCCTTCGCGTCTGGCTGGTAACGTACTGTTGGTACACGAGACGCTCGATCAGGTGAAAGAGCCGCGTCTGGCGTGGCTGTACAACGCCGGTCAACGTCGCGTGCGCCGTGCGCCGCAGGTGTCCTACGATGGCCCGGGCACCGCAGCTGACGGCCTGCGTACCTCGGACAACCTCGACATGTACAACGGTGCGCCGGATCGTTACGACTGGAAACTGGAAGGCAAGAAGGAGATCTATATCCCCTACAACGCCTACAAGCTCGATTCGCCCAGCCTGAAGTACTCCGACATCATCAAGGCTGGCCATATCAACCAGGACCTGACTCGTTACGAGCTACACCGTGTATGGCACGTGACTGCGACCCTGAAGTCGGGTGAGCGCCACATCTATGCCAAGCGTGACTTCTACATCGACGAGGACACCTGGCAAGCTGCTTTGATCGACCACTACGATGGCCGTGGCACCCTGTGGCGCGTAGCTGAGGCGCATGCCCAGTACTACTACGACAAGCAAGTGCCGTGGTACACCGTGGAAACCCTGTACGACCTGCTGTCCGGTCGCTACTCGGCCCTGGGTATGAAGAACGAGGAGAAACAAGCCTACGACTTCAACTACAAGGCATCCAGCAGCGACTACACTCCGGCGGCGCTGCGCCAGGCAGGCGTGCGCTAAAACCTGCCTCAGGCAACACGATGAAGCCGGCCTTGTGCCTAATGCCAGTCAGTTAAGCCGTTGCACTCGATCTTTGTAGGAGCCGGCTTGCCGGCGATCCGCCATAAAAAGCATCGCCAGCAAGCTGGCTCCTACGAAAAGCGCCCCCTCTACTGCAAGTAGGAGGGGGTGGTGACGAACTTATCTGATCAGCATTAGGCCTTGTGCCGGCTTTTTCGTTACGGACTGTAGCGGGCGCTTCAAATGGCCATTGCAAGTCGCTAGGCTGGGTCCAGATCGAGCCCGCCGATGCACATAGAAGACTTCCAAGAATAGGCCGATGACAGATCTCTCCCGCTCGCCAGGTTTTCCCTGCGCGCCGGCCACGCCGGTGGAAGCGCGTTTTTATCGTCCGCCGCTGCCGGCAGGACATATGCCGCGGCCCAGACTGTGCGAGCGTCTTGAGAAGGGTCTGCAAGGGCGATTGCTGCTGGTCAGTGCGCCAGCAGGCTTTGGCAAAAGCTCGCTGGCCATCGAGTTCTGCGAACGACTACCCGATCACTGGCACAGCCTCTGGCTCGGGCTGAGCGAGCGCGATCATGATCCGGGGCGCTTTCTCGAGCGTCTCCTGAACGGGCTGCAGCAGCTCTACCCTGGCCTCGGCGAGGAAGCGCTCGGGCTGCTGAAGATGCGCCAGCGCCATCAACCCTTCGCATTCGAGCAGTGGCTCGACGGTTTACTCGATGAGCTGACCCAGCAACTCGATGATGGTCAACCGCTGTTGCTGGTGCTGGACGACTACCATCTGGCGCAGGGGCCGGTGCTGGATCGTTGTCTGCAATTCTTCCTCAACCATTTACCTCCTGGTGTGCTGCTGTTGGTCACCAGCCGTCAGCGGCCTGACTGGCACCTGGCGCGCCTGCGTCTGTCGCGACAGTTGCTGGAGCTCAACGAGCAGGATCTGCGTCTGACGGCTGCCGAGCTCGACGCGCTGTTGGCAAGTCAGGGCGCGCGCCTCGAGCAGCAGCAGGTCAGCGGGATTCTGCAGCGCAGCGAGGGGTGGATCGCTGGTTTACGTCTTTGGCTGTTGGCTGTCGAGGAACTGGCGGAAGCTGGCGAGGTGCTTCAACTGCACGGCGGTGAAGGGCTGATACGTGAATACCTGCGCGAGGAAGTCATCGAGCGACAGCCCGCCGAGGTGCAACAGTTCCTTTATGAAACCGCCTGCATGGAGCGCTTCTGCGCTGAGCTGTGCGATGCGGTTCGTGACAGCCATGACAGCGCCGCGATCATCCGCCATCTGCAGGCCAATCAGGTGTTTCTGGTGCCGCTCGACGAGCAGGGCCGCTGGTTTCGCTATCACCACCTGTTCTCCGACTTGCTCAATGCGCGCTCTGCCGACGGATTGAGTCGTTCGCACGGTAGCGCCCACCTGCGTGCCTGTCGCTGGTTCACTGCGCAAGGCATGCTGGATGCCGCCATCGAGCAGGCGCTGCTGGCGGGGCAGGCAGACGTGGCCGCCAGCCTGGTGCAGAACCTGTCCGAGGAGCAGATGCTGGCGGAACAGAACATCGCCATGCTGCTGCGCTGGAAAACCAATCTGCCGGACGATCTGCTGGCCAGCACGCCACGACTGATCATGCTCTATGGCTGGGCACTGGCATTGGCCTGCAAGCTGGATGCCGCCCAAGAGCTGCTTGATCAGCTCGCACGCTTCCTGCCGGCTGCCGAGCCTGCCGCCCAGCGCAGCCTGCTGGCGCAATGGCAGGCGCTCGATGGGGTCATCGCCCGTGGCCGTGGCGATGGTGTGCGTGCCGAACGGCAATGCAGCGAGGCCTTGGCCGGTTTACCGGCGGAGCGTTATGGCCCGCACTTCATGTGCCTGTCGGCGTTGTCCAACCTGGCCATGGTGCGTGGCGATCTGTGGCGTGCGCGTGGGCTGAACCGCGACGCCCTGGAGCTGGCGCAGCGTATCGACAACCCTCTGCTCGAGGCGCTTGCTCACTACGAGCGTGCCCGCGTGCTGCAGGCCCGTGGTGAGGTGCTGCGCGCGCAAGAGGAGGTGCACCAGGGATTGCTGCTGGTGCAGCGTTTGCCGGCACAGCGTAATTACTCGGTGCGGGCGCGATTGACGATTTATGAGGGCTATCTGCTCAGTTTGCGTCTGCAGCCTCAGGCCGTGGAGCGCTTACGAGTGGGGATTGCCGAAGCCAGGGCTTGCCGCGACGTCGGTGCGTTGATTGGCTATTGCGTGCTGGCCAGCCTGGAAGGGCGTGATGGACGGCCAGCCGAAGCGTTTGCGCTGCTTGGCGAGGCTGAGCGCTTGATGCATGTCTGGGATGTGCCGGCGATCTATTACCTGGCGATGATCACGCTGATCAAGTGTGAGCTGTGGCTGCGGCAAGGACAGGTCGAGTTGGCTGCCGCCTGGCTACCTCAGTTGGCGGAAACCTATGGTGAGCAGGGGCGTGCGCTGGCGCCGGAGTTTCACCCGCAACTGGCGTTGCATATCGATCTGCAGCAGGCGGCGCTGGAGCGCCTGCAGGGCGGGCTGGAGCATGCAGAGCGTCGTCTGCGTGCGTTGCAACAGCGTGCGCAGGGGCTGGGTGGTCAACTGGTCGGTCTGGCTGCGCAGGCGCAGCTTGCTCAGCTATTGAAGCAGACCGGGCGAGAGCGGGAGGCGCAGCAGCAGCTCGATAGTTGCCTGGATCTCGCTCAGGGCGGTGCGCTGCTGCCTTTCATCGAGCTGTTGCAGCATCAGCCACGCTGGCTGCGCGAGCGTCTGCAGTTGCGTCCGCCGTGTCCGCTGTGCGACGCGCTGCTCGCGCAGTTACCAGGCAGCCGGGATTCGGACGAAGAGGTGGTCGTAGAGGCGGGCGGCCTGGCGGAAAAACTCAGTGGCCGCGAGTTGGCCGTGCTGCAGTTGATCGCGCGTGGCTGTTCCAATCAGGAGATCAGCGAGCGTCTGTTCATCTCCTTGCATACGGTCAAGACCCACGCCCGTCACATCAACAGCAAACTTGGCGTCGAGCGGCGTACTCAGGCGGTGGCGCGGGCCAAGGGGCTCGGCCTGCTGCGCTGATGTGTGCCTCACAGGAAATGCCTGGAACGCATCTAGGGCGTGTTGCCGTTTTACATGGGCAACCATAGGAAGGCACAGGCCATGGCCACCACGCTCTCGTAATTTCTCTTGAGTTTGTCGAATCGAGAGGCCACCGCCCGGTAGTGCTTCAGCCGGGCGAAGGCGTTTTCCACCAGGTGGCGATTTCGGTATAGACCTCTGTCCAGATCCGCGTTGCCTTTCACAGAGCTACGCTTCCTCGGGATCACGGCCTTGGCCCCTTGTCGCTCAACCTGCTCTCGGATTCTCTCGCTGTCATAGCCCTTATCCGCAACGATGGTTTCTGCCGCCGGGAGCTTGGAAATCAATCCGGGTGCCTGAGTACAGTCATTGATTTGACCTCCCGTGATTTCAAACTCGATGGGTAAGCCGTGGGCGTCCACTGCTTCGACCAATGCTCATCGCTGAGCAGTAATCGGGGCATTGCAAGCTCGTATCGATGTTGGGTCAGAGCTTCAATGATACGGGTTTGCTCTTGTAGATCAATGGGTTAGCGCGAAATGGCAACAGACCCTAGTACTGGGCCAGCGTTTGAACGTTTCCACCCACGGCATTCTGGGCTACGCGGTGCTGTCTAGCGCCAACCTGGGCAAGGCTCTGCAGTTCGCCCTGAAATACTATCGCGTGCTTGGTCTGTCCTTCGAGCTGGAACTGGTGGAGCAGGGCGAGGACATTGAATTACGCGCCGTCGAGTCTTTCCCCATGGGGCCGCAATCGCGCTTTACCGCCGAAGGCCTGCTGACCAGCATCCACACAATTGCGCGCTTTCTCCTGGGCGAAGAGCTGCAGGGCTTGGCCGTCGGTTTCGCTCATCCCGCGCCGGAGTATGCCGAGCGCTATGTCGAGGTGTTCGGCATAGCGGCGCAGTTCGAACAACCCCATCACTGGCTGCGTTTACCCCGGCATTACCTGCAACGGCCCATGGCGCTGGCCAACCCGGCCACGGTGCAAATGTGCGAGCAACAGTGCGAAGCGCTGCTGGCCAGACTAGATGTGCAGGACGGCCTACTCACACGGGTGCGACGCCTGTTGTTGACGCGCCCCGGCGACTTCCCCGACCTGGAAAGCGCCGCCAGCGCCCTGCACACCAGCGGCCGCAGCCTGCGCCGGCACGTGACGCAGATGGGTACCAGCTATCAGCAGGTGCTCGACGACGGGCGCAAACGGCTGGCCCTGCAGTACCTGACCGCCACGCATTTGCCGCTGCATGAAATCTCCCAGTTGCTGGGTTTCAGCGATCCGTCCAACTTCCGCCGTGCATTCCGCAAATGGACCGGTAAACTTCCCGGCGATTACCGAAATGAGGTTCCCTGATGAGCTCTGTCGAACGCCCCGCCCTGATCCGCGAAACCTTCCCTGTCGGCCCCTTGCAGTGCAACTGCACCATCATCGGCGACCCGATTACCAAGAAGGCCATCGTGGTCGATCCGGGTGGCAATCCCAATCTGATCATGGCGCGGCTGGAGGCTCATGGCCTCAAGGTGGTGAGCATCATCCACACCCATGCGCACCTCGATCACTTCCTTGCCTCGGGGCAGATGAAGGAGAAGACCGGTGCCACGCTGCACCTGCACAAGGAGGATCAGTTCCTCTGGGACAATCTGGAGATGCAGTGCAGCATGTTCGGCGTGCCTTACACGCCCGTGCCGGCGCCGGACAAATGGCTGGCCGATGACGAGGAGCTGGCCTGTGGCTGCGGCGTGGCCTTGCATACGCCAGGGCACACGCCGGGTTCGATGAGCTTCTGGTTCGAGGGTGCCAAGCTGCTGATCGCCGGTGACACTCTGTTCCGTCGCGGTATCGGCCGTACCGATCTGTGGGGCGGTGATTACGCGACCATCGAGCGTTCGATCAAGCAGCGCCTGTACAGCCTCGACGAGGATGCCACCGTGGTTACCGGCCATGGCCCGGACACTCGCCTGGGCGATGAGATGCGCGAGAACCCCTTTATTCGCGCGTGAGAGGGCACTAATGGCGGCGTGATGACTCAAAGAGCCATCACCCACCGTTCATGGAGACGCCTTCATGTTTCGCCTGCCTGTTATTGCCCTTTGCACCTCTGCGCTGCTGCTTGGCGGTTGCGCCTCGCAGAACCCCTACGATCAGAGCGCACCGAGCTCCAACCGCACCGCCACCTACGGTGGTATCGGTGCGCTGGCCGGCGCGGCTGCCGGTGCGCTGATCAACCATGACAACCGCGGCAAGGGCGCGCTGATCGGCGCGGCCGTGGCCGGTGCCGCAGCGGCAGGTTATGGCTACTACGCCGACAAGCAGGAAGAGGAGCTGCGCCGCAGCATGCAGGGCACCGGCGTCGAGGTGCAGCGCCAAGGCGATGTGATTCAGTTGATCATGCCCGGCAACATCACCTTCGCTACCGACTCGGCGCAGATCGCCAGCAGCTTCTATCAGCCGCTGAACAACCTGGCCAATTCCTTCCGCCAGTACAACCAGAACAGCATCGAGGTTGTCGGGCATACCGACAGCACCGGCTCGTATAGCTACAACATGGAGCTGTCGCAGCGTCGCGCGCAAAGCGTGGCCGACTATCTGTTGGCGCAGGGTGTCGACCCCAGTCGCTTGAGTACCCGTGGTATGGGGCCGGATCAGCCCGTAGCCAGCAACGCCACCGCTGAAGGCCGTGCGCAGAATCGCCGTGTCGAAGTGATACTGCGACCGCTGCCAGGTATGCAGTAACGCGCGTGTACGGGGCAGAACTGCTCTGGATCGCAGTCCCTATCCGCCCGGGCTGATAAGCTAGGGCGGAACTTCACCGCGCCTTGGCGGCTCGAAGATTGTGGCATGTCTGCCCGATACCAGAAGAAATCCTAAGGAATCCCTATGAAGACCAGACGCAATCTGATCGCAGCAACTGCGCTCATGGCCATGCTGGCTGGCTGCACCACCAACCCCTATACCGGCGAAAGTCAGGCCGGCAAAGCTGGCATCTATGGCGGCATCGGCGCCGCGACCGGTGCGGTGATCGGTGCTGCGACTTCTAGCAAAAAGGATCGCACCAAAGGCGCGCTGATCGGTGCTGCCGTCGGTGGCGCCGCCGGTGGTGGTTACGGCTATTACGTCGACACCCAGGAGGCCAAATTGCGCCAGACCCTGCAGGGCACTGGCGTGCAGGTGCAACGCAACGGCGATGATCTGAAACTGATCATGCCGGGCAATATCACCTTCGCCAGCAACTCGGCGGATATCTCCAGCAGCTTCTACCCGACCCTCAATTCGCTGGTGCTGGTGTTCAAGGAGTTCAACAAGAACGGCGTGAACATCGTCGGTCATACCGATAACACCGGCTCCCTGGAGCTTAATCAGAGCCTGTCGCAGCGTCGTGCTCAGAGCGTGGCCAACTACCTGACTGCCAACGGCGTGCCGGGGCAGCGCATCTCGGCATACGGTGCCGGGCCGAGCCAGCCGATTGCCAGCAACGCCACCGATGCTGGCCGTGCGCAGAACCGCCGTGTCGAGATCAACCTGCGTCCGCTCTAAGGCCGCATTGCGTTGAACGAAGCCTCCCTCTGGGAGGCTTTTTCATGTTGATTGACAAGCACTGTTGCTGACGTCTTTCGGCGAGGCGCTAGAGGGCGTTTCCGACAACCTTCGTGACCGCCCGTCGTGTCCTTTGTGGTCAAAGGCCACTCATTCAAAACCTGACTAGAATGCTTGCTGTGGTTCTGTGATGTCCGCGCGCGGATGCCCCGTGTGCGTTGGTTCTGGATGACCGAGGGAGCGCGAATGGACGACAGAGCTGTCGAGTGGACGCCAAGGCCCTGGATACCGCTGCTGGCTGCACTTGGCCTGTTTATCGCGCTGGGTGGGTTGATTTATTGGCAGTGGAATACCCTGCAGGAACGTGAGCGGGAAGATAGTCAGCATCGCTTTGCGCTTGAGGCGCAGGATATTGGTCAGCGAGTGATGGCGCGCATGCAGGCTTATGAAATGGTCCTGCGTGGCGTTTCGGGGCTGATGAACGGGAGTGACCGGGTTTCTCCCATCGAGTGGGAGCGGGCACTGGATCAGCTGCAATTGCAGGATCGTTATCCGGGAATACAGGCCGTCGCCTGGTCGCGCTACCTGAGCCACGCGCAGTTGGACGATTTTCGAGCCGAGCCGAGCTGAAAGCGGATGAGCACCTCGATTATCAGGTGTTTCCCGAGGGGGGAGCGCGAGTACTACTTGCCCATCGATTACGTCAGTCCTCTGGATTGGCGTAACCGGCGCGTACTTGGTTTCGACATGTTCAGCGAGGCGATCCGTCGTCAGGCCATTGAGCGCAGCCTTGAGAGCGGTGATGCCAGCCTGAGTGGGCCGGTGGCGTCACGCCATCGAGAACGATGACTTCGTGCTGGTCTATCAGCCCCAGCTCCATCTCAATAGCGGCCGCCTGCGCGGCTTCGAGGCCTTGCTGCGCTGGCAGCATCGTGTCGTGGGTACCGTTGCGCCGAACGTGTTCATACCGCTGCTCGAAGAAACCCGCCTGATCAATTGCTTGAGCTGGGGGTGAAGATCGCCATCGACGACTTCGGTACTGGCTACTCGTCACTGGCGTATCTGCGTCATTTCGAGCTGGATACGCTGAAGATCGACCGCCTGTTCATTGCTAACATGCTCGACTCACCGCGCGACGCGGCGGTGGTCAGCACCATCATCGATCTCGGGCGCCATCTGGGCCTTGAGGTCATCGCCGAAGGCGTCGAGACCCAGGCCCAGCGTGAGTGGCTGACGCGCCACCACTGCAGCATCATGCAGGGCTTTCTGGTGGCGCCGGGTGTGTCGGCCAGCAGCGCCATGCAGGTACCGGCGCTACTGGACTGGAGCAAGGTGCCCCTGCCGCGCAGTGAATGACGGGCCAGGCGCGCTTCAGGCTTGCCGGTGCAGGCTGGCGAGCTCAGCGTCCTTTTCTTCCCACAGACGGTTGACCCACTGCTGGAATGCCAGGCGGTAGTCGTCGTCCTGATCGTAGTTGCGGCCGATGAATTCGCGCGGAATATCGACCTGCTTGAAAATCACCTGCACGGTATCCAGGCGGCCACAGAGCAGGTCCCAGAAGCCCGGCACACCATGTGGGTAGTGAATGGTGACATTGACGATGGCATGCAGCTGTTCACCCATCGCGTCGAGCACGAAGGCGATGCCGCCGGCCTTGGGCTTGAGCAGGTACTTGAACGGCGATTGCTGCTGCGCATGCTTGGCCGGAGTCAGGCGGGTGCCCTCGAGGAAGTTGAATACCGCCACGGGATTGGTCTTGTAACGCGCGCAGGCCTTGCGCGTGGTGGCCAGATCCTGGCCGCGCTTTTCCGGGTACTTGGCCAGGTATTCCTTGCTGAAACGCTTCATGAAGGGAAACTCCAGTGCCCACCAGCACAGGCCGATCACTGGTACCCAGATCAACTCCTGCTTGAGGAAGAATTTCAGCAGCGGCATGCGCTGGTTGAGCAGGTACTGCAGCACCAGGATGTCCACCCAGCTCTGGTGGTTGCTGGTCACCAGATAGGAATGACGCGTATCGAAGTGCTCCAGCCCCTGAACCTTCCACTCGATGTGGCCAACCAGGCGCATCCAGAATTTATTGATACCGATCCAGCTTTCGGCGATGCCGTGCATGACGAAGCGCAGCGCGCGCTGGATCGGCGCGAAGGGCAGCAGCAGTTTGAGCAGGGCGACGAAGAACAGCGGCCAGCACCAGAACAGGGTATTGAGAGCCAGCAGCAGGCTTGCGATCAGGCCGCGCAGCGGCGCGGGAAGAAAGTGCAGCATCGGGCGAACGCCTCCATAAGCAGGCTGCACGTCCGGCGGGCAGCCTGAGAAAGGGGCTTTCTCTGCGCGCCCCGTATCAGTCGAAACAGCTGCGGCGTTCCGTGCAGCGAGCGGGTTCGGCGCCAAGGGTAACGGTTGTGCACTGACCTGCAAGTGCCAGCCATGACCAGTGGGTGCCGTGGTGTGGGGCGCCGAGCGCGCCGCAGGCAACGCCTGTGCGCCACGGCGCGCCCGGCAGGCGCTTCAGTTCGGCAGATCGGCCGCCTGAATGGCCGTCAGTGCGATGGTGTAGACGATGTCGTCGACCAGCGCACCGCGCGACAGGTCGTTCACCGGCTTGCGCAGGCCCTGCAGCATCGGCCCGACACTGATGCACTCGGCGCTGCGCTGCACCGCCTTGTAGGTGGTGTTGCCGGTGTTCAGATCAGGGAACACGAACACCGTGGCACGACCGGCTACCGGGCTGTTCGGCGCCTTCTGCCGCCCGACGCTCTCGATGGCCGCGGCGTCGTACTGCAGCGGGCCGTCGATCAGCAGATCCGGGCGTTTCTCGCGAGCCAGGCGGGTCGCGGCCCGTACCTTTTCCACCTCCTCACCGCTGCCGGAGTCGCCGGTGGAGTAGCTGATCATGGCCACCCGCGGCGGGATGCCGAAGGCCTGCGCCGAGGCGGCGCTCTGCAGGGCGATCTCCGCCAGTTGTTCGGCATTCGGGTCCGGGTTTACCGCGCAGTCGCCATAGACCAGCACCTGATCCGGCAGCAGCATGAAGAACACCGAGGACACCAGGTTGTAACCCGGTGCAGTCTTGATCAACTGCAGCGCCGGGCGAATGGTGTTGGCGGTGGTGTGAATGGCGCCAGACACCAGGCCGTCCACTTCGTCCAGTGCCAGCATCATGGTGCCGAGCACCACGGTGTCCTCCAGCTGCGCCTCGGCCATCGGCGCGTTGAGGCCCTTGCCCTTGCGCAGTTCGACCATCGGCTCGACATAGCGACCGCGAATCAGGTCCGGGTCGAGAATTTCCAGACCTTCCGGCAGCTCGATACCCTGTGCTCGGGCGACTGCATGTACCTCTTCCGGCTTGGCCAGCAGCACGCAGCGGGCAATGCCGCGTGCCTGGCAGATGGCGGCCGCCTGAACGGTGCGTGGCTCGCTACCCTCGGGCAGGACAATGCGCTTGGCCGCTGCCTTGGCCCGTTGCACCAGTTGGTAACGGAACACCGGTGGCGACATGCGCAGCTCGCGGGGCGTGCCGCAGCGGGTGGTCAGCCAGTCGTGATCGATATGCCCGGCGACGAAGTCGGCAACCTTTTCCGCGCGTTCACGGTCATCCAGCGGGATTTCCTTGTTCAGACGGTTGAGGTGAGTGGCGGTGTCGTAGGAGCCGGTACTGACGGTCATCACCGGCAGGCCGCTGGCCAGGGCACCCTGGCACAGCTCCATGATGCGCGGATCCGGGGCGAAATCGCTGCACAGCAGCAGACCGGCCAGCGGCACGCCATTCATCGCCGCCAGGCTGGCGGAGAGGATGATGTCGTCGCGGTCCCCGGGAGTGACCACCAGGGTGCCGGGCTTGAGCAACTGCACGCTGTTGGCCACGGCGCGGGCACAGAGCACGATCTTCAGCATGCGCCGCTGTTCGTAGTCGCCGGCATTGAGGATGCGTGCGCCGAGCAGCTCGGCAATGTCCTTGGTGCGTGGTGCGTTCAGCTCGTCCTGCCAGGGAATGCAGCCGAGCAGGCGGAAGTCCTCGGTCTTGAGCAAGGGTGAGAACTCCTGCAGGCGTTCGGCGAAGGCCTCGATGCCGTCTTCGCTGCGCACCTTGTTGAGAATCACGCCGAGTACCTTGGGATCCTTCGGCCCGCCGAACAGCTGCGCCTGGATCTCGATACGATCCGACAGCTCGGTGAGGCTCTCATCCTCCGGTGCGCTGACCAGAATCACGTCGGCATCCAGGCTCTTGGCCAGGTGGAAGTTGACCCGCGCGGCGTAGCTGGCGTGGCGCGTCGGCACCATGCCTTCGACGATGACCACGTCCTTGTCGGCGGCGGCCTGCTGATAGAGGCTGATGATCTCTTCCAGTAATTCATCCAGTTGGCCATCGCCGAGCATGCGCTCGACATGGCTGAGCGGCAGCGGCTTGGGCGAGTTCAGACCGTGGGTGCGGGCGATCAGCTCGCTGGAACGCTCGGGTCCGAGGTCGCCGGCATGTGGCTGGGCGATGGGTTTGAAGAAGCCGACCTTGAGGCCGCTGCGCTCCAGCGCACCGACCAGACCGAGGCTGATGGAGGTAAGACCGACACCGAAGCCGGTGGGGGCGATGAAAAAGGTATGCATGAAATAGCCTCAGTCGAGCAGGGCAAGGGTATCGAGGGCGATCTGCCGCTCTTCATTGGTGGGTACCACCAGTACGCGCGGGTGACCGTCGGCGTGAATGGCACCGGCGACGCCACGAATGCAGCGCGCATTGGCCGCAGGGTCGAGGGTAAAACCGAGCAGGCCGAGGTGGTCGAGCGTCTTGCTGCGGATCAGCGCCGAGTTCTCGCCGATACCGCCGGTGAAGATCAGGCCGTCGAGCCGGCGCAGCGCACAACTCATCGCCGCCAGCGACTTGGCCAGGCGGTAGCAGAACACCTCGATGGCCAGCGTGGCGCCGGCATGGCCCTGTTCGCGGGCTTGTTCCAGGGTGCGCATGTCGTTGGACAGGCCGGACAGGCCGAGCAGGCCGCTGTCCTTGTTGAGCATGGCGTCGATCTGCTCCAGACTCCAGCCCAGGGTGCGCGCCAAGTGGCTGTGCAGGTTGGGGTCGACGTCACCGCTGCGTGTGCCCATCACCAGGCCTTCCAGCGGGGTCAGGCCCATGCTGGTGTCACGGCTGTGGCCGTTCTCCACAGCGCAGGTCGAACAGCCATTGCCCAGGTGGGCCACCAGCCAACTACTGGCCTCTGGCGGCAGACCGGTCATCTGTGCCGCTTTGTGGCTGACGTAGCGATGGCTGGTGCCATGAAAGCCGTAGCGGCGCACACCATGCTCACGGTACAGCGCGGCCGGTACGGCGTAGCGATAGGCGTGTTCGGGCAGACTCTGGTGGAAGGCGGTATCGAACACGGCAACCTGCATCAGGCCGGGAAACAGCTTCATCGCCGCTTCGATGCCCAGCAGGTTGGCGGGGTTGTGCAGGGGCGCCAGCGGCGCGACCTGGCGGATAGCCTGCAGGCTGATAGTGTCCAGGCGCGTGGCCCCGGAGAAATACTCGCCGCCGTGTACCACGCGATGGCCGATGCCATGCAGTTCGCCAGCGGCGACGCGCCGCACGATAGGCAGCAGGTGCGACAGCGCCAGGCGATGGTCGGCGCCGGCAATTACCAGGCTGTCGCGCTCATCACCCTGCTGCCAGTGCAGGATGGCTTCGGGGCTGCCCAGGCGTTCGGCCAGGCCACTGAGGGGGAAGTGCTCCTGGGCTTCGTTGACCAAGGCGAACTTGATCGACGAACTGCCGCAGTTGATCACCAGAATGTTGCGTGCAGGCATTTAGATTTCCTTGAATTCATCGTGCGACCGCTCCCCGGCACACCAGCCGCAGCCGAAGGGGCTGCCCAGTCTGGCCTGGCGCTGTTCGGGGTCGAGTACCCAGGGCCGATTCTGCCAGGGTGGTCGGTGGCGCACATGCTGAGTGTGACCACAGGACAAGACTGCCACCCAGTCGCCGTGCTCGTCCTGACGAAAATCAACGATACGCACAGCCCGTTTGTCCGGGTTCGGGTCGCAATCGTGGGCGGCCTTGGTTAAACTTACCCATTCATTTCTCTTTTGCAAAAAGGTCTCCCCATGCTGATCGCCGCCAACAAGGCCGTCTCCATCGACTATACCCTGACCAACGATGCCGGTGAGGTGATCGACAGCTCCGCTGGCGGCGCGCCGCTGGTGTATCTGCATGGTGCCGGCAACATCATCGCCGGCCTGGAGAAGGCTCTGGTCGGCAAGCAAGCCGGCGATGAGCTGGACGTTTCCGTCGAGCCGGAAGAAGCCTACGGCGAATACAGCGCCGAGCTGGTCGCCACCCTGAGTCGCGCCATGTTCGAAGGTGTCGATACCCTGGAAGTGGGCATGCAGTTCCACGCTTCGGGCCCGGACGGCAGCATGCAGATCGTCACCATCCGCGACATCGACGGCGACGACGTGACCGTCGACGGCAACCACCCGCTGGCCGGCCAGCGCCTGAACTTCAAGGTCAAGGTCGTAGGTGTGCGTGACGCCAGCGAAGAAGAAGTGGCTCATGGTCACATTCATGGCGAAGGTGGTCACCACCACTGAGTCGTCTGTCAGGCGACTTGCGGTCGTTCCGAGCGGAGCAACCGCTGCTAAGCTCAAGCTTGCGATCAAGGCGCCTCACGGCGCCTTTTTCATGTACTACGTAGGCGTGCTCATTCGCGGCCGCCTTGAAGGTTTACGGGCCTTGCGCCCGTTGTACTGGATTCGCCGAGGAAGTTCGTCATGAGTGCCTTTCACGATCTCAATCTGCGCGCGCTGGACGGTCAGGAGCTGCCGCTGGCGCCCTACAAGGGGCAGGTAGTGCTGGTGGTCAATGTCGCCTCCAAATGCGGCCTGACACCTCAATACGCCGGGCTGGAAAAGCTCTATCAGCAATACAAGGGCAATGGTTTCACCGTGCTCGGCGTGCCCTGCAATCAGTTTGCCGGTCAGGAGCCGGGCAGCGAGGACGAGATCCGCTCGTTCTGCAGCCTCAACTATGGCGTGACCTTTCCGCTGGGTAGCAAGCTGGAGGTCAATGGCCCAGGTCGGCACCCGTTGTATCGCCTGCTGGCGGGCGAGGGCGCCGAGTCTCCAGGTGACATCACCTGGAATTTCGAGAAGTTTCTGGTCGGCGAGGATGGCCGCGTGCTGGCGCGATTCTCGCCGCGCACCACGCCGGACGATCCGGCCTTGATCCAGGCCATCGAAAAAGCCCTGGGCCTGTGAAGTAGCAACGCCTGCGCTCGCTATTCTGGGCGCAGGTGAGGCTAATCGGCCAAATTCCCGGCCATTTCCCCTTGCCCCCTTGTTCTCATCGTCATCCGCTTGCCTAATCGGCCGACCTGCCGAGGAGTACGCCCATGACCAGCTTTCCCCACGAGCAACCGCCTGCCATGGCCTCACCAGGCGAGCTGCGTGCACTGATTGAAAGTCGCCGTTCAGTGCGCCGTTTCACCCCTGAGCTGGTGCCGGATGCGGTGATTCGCGATTGCCTAGAGCTGGCCGTGCTGGCGCCAAGTTCCTGCAACCTGCAGCCCTGGAGTTTTCAGGTGATTCGCGATCCGGCGCTGCTGGCGCAACTGCACCCGGTATGCATGAGCCAGAACGCCGCCCGTGCACCCTTGATCATCGCCGTGTTGGCGCGCCCGGATACCTGGCGCCAGGCCTGCCAGAACATCATCGAGCAGTGGCCCGAGGCCGACGTGCCGGCGCGCATCCGCCACTTCTACAGTAAGACTGCGCCGTTTCAGTACAACCAGGGGCCGTTGGGCCTGTTGGGGCTGTTCAAGCGTCAGTTGGTAAGGCTGATGGCGTTGCGCAAGCCGCTGATGCGCACGCCCAACAGCAAGGCCGACATGCGCCTGTGGGCGGTCAAATCCACCGCGCTGGCGGCGCAGAACCTGATGCTGGCCTTCCAGAGCCATGGTTATGCCACTTGTCCGATGGAAGGCTTCGACGAGCCGCGTTTGCGTCGTGTGCTGGATATCCCGCGCCAGGCCATCCCCATCATGCTGCTGGCCGTCGGGGGGCAGGGCGAGAAGGGCGTCTACAATCCGCGCCTGCGCTTTCCGCTGGAGCAGCAGGTGATCTGGCGCTGATCTGGGTCAACTCGTTGTCTCTTGAATACGGCGTAATCGTCCTTATCTAGTCTGCATCTCAGCGAGTTTCTTTTTTCGGGGATGTAGTCCCGGCCCGCCATTCTGGAGGAAGGACATATATGCGTATCGATCGTTTGACCAGCAAGCTGCAACTTGCACTCTCTGATGCCCAATCCCTAGCGGTGGGCATGGATCATGCCGCCATCGAGCCGCTGCACCTGATGCAGGCGCTGCTCGAACAGCAGGGTGGGTCGATCAAGCCGCTGCTGATGCAGGTCGGCTTCGACATCAATAGCCTGCGCCAAGGTTTGACCCGCGAGCTGGATCAGCTCGGCAAGCTGCAGAACCCCACCGGCGATATCAACCTGTCGCATGATCTGGCGCGTCTGCTCAACCAGGCCGACCGCCTGTCACAGCAACGCGGCGACCAGTTCATTTCCAGCGAGCTGGTGCTGCTCGCCGCCATGGACGAGAACACCAGGCTGGGCAAGCTGCTGCTCGGCCAGGGCGTGTCGAAGAAGGCCCTGGAAAATGCCATCGCCAACCTGCGCGGCGGCCAGGCGGTCAACGACCCCAACGCCGAAGAGTCGCGCCAGGCGCTGGACAAGTACACCGTCGACCTGACCAAGCGTGCCGAAGAGGGCAAGCTTGATCCGGTGATCGGCCGTGACGACGAGATTCGTCGCACCATTCAGGTTCTGCAGCGGCGCACCAAGAACAACCCGGTGCTGATTGGCGAGCCCGGCGTGGGCAAGACCGCCATCGTCGAGGGCCTGGCCCAGCGCATCGTCAATGGCGAGGTGCCCGATGGCCTCAAGGATAAGCGCCTGCTGGCGCTGGACATGGGCGCGCTGATTGCCGGCGCCAAGTTCCGCGGCGAGTTTGAGGAGCGCCTGAAAGCCGTCCTCAACGAGCTGGGCAAGCAGGAAGGGCGGGTGATCCTGTTCATCGACGAGCTGCACACCATGGTCGGCGCCGGCAAGGCCGAGGGCGCCATGGATGCCGGCAACATGCTCAAGCCGGCGCTGGCGCGCGGCGAGCTGCATTGCGTTGGTGCCACCACCCTGGACGAATACCGTCAGTACATTGAGAAGGACGCTGCGCTGGAGCGACGCTTCCAGAAGGTGCTGGTGGACGAGCCGAGCGAGGAGGACACCATCGCCATCCTGCGTGGCCTGAAGGAGCGCTACGAGGTGCACCACGGTGTGACCATCACCGATGGCGCGATCATCGCCGCGGCCAAGCTCAGCCATCGCTACATCACCGACCGCCAATTGCCGGACAAGGCCATCGACCTGATCGATGAAGCCGCCAGCCGCATCCGCATGGAGATCGACTCCAAGCCCGAGGAGCTGGACCGCCTTGACCGCCGCCTGATCCAGCTGAAGATCGAGCGCGAGGCGCTGAAGAAGGAAGACGACGAGGCCACCAGGAAGCGCCTGGAGAAACTCGAGGACGACATCGCCAAGCTGGAGAAGGAATACGCCGACCTGGAGGAAATCTGGAAGTCGGAGAAGGCCGAGGTGCAGGGCTCGGCGCAGATTCAGCAGAAGATCGAGCAGGCCAAGACCGAACTGGAAGCCGCGCGCCGCAAGGGCGATCTCAATCGCATGGCCGAGCTGCAGTACGGCATCATTCCGGATCTGGAGCGTAGTCTGCAGATGGTCGATGCGCACGGCAAGGCTGAGAACCAGCTGCTACGCAACAAGGTTACCGATGAGGAAATCGCCGAAGTCGTTTCCAAGTGGACGGGCATCCCGGTGAGCAAGATGCTCGAAGGCGAGCGCGAGAAACTGCTGAAAATGGAAGACCTGCTGCACCAGCGCGTCATTGGCCAGCACGAGGCAGTGGTCGCGGTGGCCAACGCGGTGCGCCGCTCGCGCGCCGGCCTGGCCGACCCCAACCGGCCGAGCGGCTCGTTCCTCTTCCTCGGCCCGACCGGGGTGGGCAAGACCGAGCTGTGCAAGGCGCTGGCCGAGTTCCTCTTCGACACCGAAGAGGCGCTGGTTCGCATCGACATGTCCGAGTTCATGGAGAAGCACAGCGTCGCTCGCCTGATCGGTGCACCGCCCGGCTACGTAGGTTACGAGGAAGGCGGTTACCTGACCGAGGCGGTGCGTCGCAAGCCGTATTCGGTGGTGCTGATGGACGAGGTGGAGAAGGCCCACCCGGACGTGTTCAACGTGCTGTTGCAGGTGCTTGAAGACGGCCGCCTGACCGACAGCCACGGGCGCACCGTCGACTTCAAGAACACCGTGATTGTGATGACCTCCAACCTCGGCTCGGCGCAGATCCAGGAGTTGGTGGGCGACAAGGAAGCGCAGCGCGCCGCGGTGATGGATGCGGTGGGCAGCCACTTCCGTCCGGAATTCATCAACCGTATCGACGAGGTGGTGGTGTTCGAACCGTTGGGCCGCGAGCAGATCGCCGGTATTGCCGAGATTCAGCTGCAGCGCCTGCGTAGTCGTCTGGCCGAGCGTGAGCTGAGCCTGGAGCTGACGCCGGAGGCGCTCGACAAGCTGATCGCTGTCGGTTACGACCCTGTGTACGGCGCGCGTCCACTCAAGCGTGCGATCCAGCGCTGGATCGAGAACCCGCTGGCACAGCAGATACTCGCCGGCGATTTCGCCCCGGGCGCGACGGTGCATGCCAAGGTGGACGGCGAGGAGATCGTCTTCGCCTGATCGATTGCCGCGTAAGCACAAAGGCCCGCCAAATCGGCGGGCCTTTGCGTTTGTAGCCCGGATGCAATCCGGGAAGTCAGCGTCAGGTTGCCCCGGATTGCATCCGGGCTACGGTGCAGCAGAACTATTGTGGGAGGGGCTTCAGCCGCGAACGTCGCCGCTGAAGCGCCTCCCACATCCGTAATAGCGGATTCAGCGTCTTAGCAGCAATTGCCCCAATGCTTCTTCTTCGAGGTGTGGCCGATGCCGGGGTTGAAGGTGTTGGTCGGGTCGAGTTCGCGGTAGAAGCCGGCCAATGCCGGCTTGGCCACGTAGAGATGGCCAACGTTGTGCTCGGCCGGATACTCGGCGCGGCGTTCGTCCAGCAGCTTCCACATGGCATGTTCCATGGCGAGCGGGTCATTACCTTTCTTGACGATATAGTCCTGGTGGAACACATGGCAGAAGAAATGCCCGTAGTACAGCTTGTGGATGATCCGCTCTTCCATCTCGGCCGGCAGCGTCTCGACCCAGTCGCGGTCGTTGCGGCGTAGGGCGATGTCCAGGGCGAGGATGTCTTCGACGCTGCTGCGGTGCGACTCGCGGTAGCGGATCGCGGCACCGGCCACGGCGAAGCGATGGAGGAAGGCCTTGCGTCCCTCATCGGCATCGCATTCGAAATAGGCGCCGCTGGTGCTGTTGGCGAAGTACTCGTTGAGGAAGCTGCGGGTCTGTTCCAACGTGTCGTTGGATACACGCACCAGCAGGTGATGCTCAAAACGGTCACGGTACTCGCGCATGCGTGGCGGCAGGTGGCTGGGCAGTAGGTTCATCAGGGCCTGGATGACCTTGTCGGTCACGCCACGCAGGCCGAAACGTTCGAAGAAGCCGTCGACCCGGCTCTTCATGGCGAAGGCAGCCGGCACCTTGGACGTACCGAACTTGTCGATCACCAGGAAGGTGTCCTTGCCGTATTTCTCGCCGATGTCGAAGGCGGTGCGGTGGATGTATTCCCCGGCAATTGGCAGGCGCGGCAGCCTGGCCAGCAGGTGGCGGCGAACTTCGGTCAGATCGTGCGGGTCGTTGCTGCCGATATAAAACACCGTGCTCGGCTCTTTCGGGAAGGTGTCCAGGCGCACCGCGAACAGGCACAGTTTGCCGGCCGAACCGGAGGCCTCGAACAGGCGCGATGGGTCGGCGTTGAAGCGCGCCGGAGTGTCGGCATCGACGTCGCGCACGTGCTCGCCGTAGCGCGCGTCGGAGGCCTTTGCCGTCTCTTCGTTGCGCACCTGCTGCGGTGTGTAGTCGCCGCTCTGCAGGCGGGTGAGGATTTCCTCCGGATCGTTGCCCAGCTCGATCCCCAGGTGGTTGACCAGTTCCAGCGAACCGTCATCTTTAACCTGTGCATACAGCGCCAGCTCGGTATAGGCCGGGCCACGGCGCACCAGGGCGCCGCCGGAGTTGTTGCAGATGCCGCCGAGTACCGAGGCGCCGATGCAGGACGAGCCGATCACCGAGTGCGGTTCGCGATTCAGCGGCGCCAATGCCTGTTCCAGGCGATCCAGGGTGGCGCCGGGCAGGCACACCACCTGCTCGCCACCGTTGATCAACTGTACGCCGGTGATGCGCAGGGTGTTGATCAACACGATCTCGCGGTCGTAGTCGTCGCCATCGGGAGTCGAGCCCCCGGTCAGGCCGGTGTTGGCCGCCTGCATGATGACGATGCGGTCGGCCGCTACTGCCGCCTGCAGGATGCGCCACTGCTCCAGCAAGGAGCCTGGGCGCACCACCGCCAGCACGTTGCCTTCACCCGTACGGTGGCCCTTGCGGAAACGCCGTGTGGCTTGTTCGTCGGTCAGCACGTGGCTGCTGCCGACGATCTGGCGCATCTGCGCCAGCAGGGCGTCACGGGTGATGGAGGCGGCAGCAGTCATTGGCTCAACGCTCCTTTACCAGTAGATCCGGAGTGATTTCGGCGATGGACTTGGCGCCGGTCAGCACCATGGCCACGCGCATTTCCTTCTCGATCAGATCGAGAAGGTTGCTCACACCGGCGCCACCGGCTGCTGCCAGGGCGTAGATGAAGGCGCGGCCGAGCAGCACGGTGTCGGCACCCAGGGCCAGCATGCGTACCACATCGAGACCGGTACGGATGCCAGAGTCGGCGAGGATTTTCAGCTCGCCCTTGACCGCGTCGGCGATGGCCGGCAGCGCCCGGGCGCTGGACAGCACGCCGTCGAGCTGACGTCCGCCGTGGTTGGAAACGATGATTCCGTCGGCGCCGAAGGTCACCGCGTCGCGGGCATCTTCAGGGTCGAGGATGCCTTTGATCACCATCGGGCCGTCCCAGAAGTCGCGAATCCATTCCAGATCCTTCCAGGAAATCGACGGGTCGAAGTTGGCGCCCAGCCAGCCGATGTAGTCGGCCAGGCCGGTGGGGTTGCCGCGATAAGCTGAGATGTTGCCCAGGTCGTGCGGCTTACCCAGCAGGCCGACATCCCAGGCCCACTGCGGATGGGTCATGGCCTGCAACATGCGTCGAAACGGCGCGTTCGGGCCGCTCATGCCGGAGTGGGCATCGCGATAGCGCGCACCGGGTACGGGCATATCGACGGTGAACACCAGGGTCGAGCAACCGGCCGCCTTGGCGCGCTCCAGGGCATTCTTCATGAAGCCGCGATCCTTCAGCACGTAGAGCTGGAACCACATGGGCCGGTCGATGGCCGGCGCGACTTCCTCGATCGGGCACACCGAAACGGTGGACAGCGTAAAGGGAATACCTTTGGCTGCTGCGGCCTTGGCCGCCTGCACTTCACCGCGACGGGCATACATGCCGGTCAGGCCGACCGGAGCCAGGGCAACAGGCATGGACAGCTGTTCGCCGAACAGCTCGGTGGACAGGCTCAGGTCGGACATGTTCTTCAGCACCCGCTGGCGCAGTGCGATGTCCGACAGGTCGGCAACGTTACGGCGCAGGGTGTGCTCGGCGTAGGCGCCGCCGTCGATGTAATGGAACAGGAAGGGCGGCAGCTTGCGCTGGGCCGCGGCGCGGTAGTCGGTGGAGGCAGAAATGATCATGGGCTCATCCTGTTACTAAAAAGAGAAAGCGTAGCCTGACGGAAAATGCCCCGACATGGTCGGGGCGCTTTCGTGTGACGAGGTTCAGTGCATCAGTGGGTCAGTCACACCCAGCACGTAGATCGCGATCATCGCGATGATGCCGGTGAACAGCACGTAGTACAGCGTCGGCCAGATGGTCTTGCGCAGGGTGCTGCCTTCGCGCCCGAGCAGACCGACGGTGGCCGAGGCAGCAACCACGTTGTGAATCGCCACCATGTTGCCGGCTGCGGCGCCGATGGCCTGAACGGAGACGATCAGTGCGCTGGAGATGCCCAGGCTGCTGGCCACGCCGAACTGGAACTGGCTGAACATCATGTTGCTGACGGTATTGGAGCCGGCGATGAAGGCGCCCAGTGCGCCGATACTTGGCGCCAGCAGCGGATAGATCCCGCCAACGCTGTCGGCCACCCAGCGCGCCATGAGGATCGGCATGCTGGCCAGCTCGGCGCCGTTGACACCGGAGTTGATCAGGATGCGCACCATCGGCACGGTGAACAGCAGCACGAAGCCGGCGCTGAGCAGCACGCTGGACGATTCCTTCACCGCCTTGCTCAGCTCACGCACCTTCATGCCGTGCAGGAAGAAGGTGGCCAGCACCACGGCGACCAGAATGCCCCCCGGCAGGTACAGCGGCTGGAAATTGGCACTGACGCCGGCCTCGCCGAGCAGGTCGGGGAAGTTCACTACCACGGCTTTCAGTGCATTACCCACTTCCGGGAATACGCGGCTGATCACCAGCAGGGCGCCGACCATTACGTAGGGCAGCCAGGCACGCAGCGCGCTCATGGGTTTGGCGGTCAGCTCGTCCAGTTTCATCTCGACACTGCCCAGCCACTCGCTTGGCCATTTGTCCGCCGGCGCGAAGTCCCAGGTATTCTTCGGCACCAGGAAACCAAAACGTGCGGCGCTGGTGACGATGGCCAGACCGATCAGGCCGCCCAGCAACGACGGAAATTCCGGCCCAAGGAAAATACCGGTAGCCGCGTAGGGCAGTACGAAAGCCAGGCCACCGAAGATGGCAAATGGCAGCACTTCCAGACCTGCTTTCCAGCTTTTTTCCTGACCGAAGAAGCGTGTCAGCATCATGACCATGATCAGTGGCATGACCACGCCAACGGTGGCATGAATGATCGCTACCTGGCTGGTGATCAGTTGCAGGAATTGCCCCCAGGACGAACCCTGTTCGACCAGTTGTGCGCCAATACTGGCGGTATCCAGGCCGGTGTTGATGCCAACGATGATCGGCGTACCGACGGCGCCGAAGGATACCGGTGTGCTTTGCACCAGCATGCCCAGCAAAACGGCGGCCATTGCCGGAAAACCGATCGCCACCAGCAACGGCGCGGCGATGGCGGCTGGTGTACCGAAGCCCGAGGCACCCTCGATGAAGCAGCCGAACAACCAGGCAATGATGATCGCCTGGATGCGGCGGTCAGGGCTGATGGTGGTGAAGCCGGCACGAATGGCGGTGATACCGCCGGAGTGCTTGAGGGTGTTCAGCAGCAGAATCGCGCCAAAGATGATCCACAACAGCCCCAGTGTGATCAGTAGGCCTTGCAGGGTGGAGGCGAGCACGCGGTTGAGGGTCATGTCCCAGGCGAACAGGCCGACAGCGGCAGTGACCAGGTAGACCAGCGGCATGGCGTGTTTGGCCGGCCAGCGCAGACCGATCAACAAGATTGCAGCAAGCAGGATCGGCGAGAACGCCAGCAGGGCGAGAATTCCGTTGGACATCAGGGCTTACTCCACACGAGCGCGCGTCTGGCGCGACAGGGATGAGGCGTTATCGAACTGGCTGGCAGCGTGTTGGGCTGTCATGGCGTGACCTCGAGGGGTTGTTGTTCTTGCTGGTTAAATTGGTAATACCAATTTACAAGATGGCGGGCTCAGGTTAAAAGTTGCTCAATAGGCTGTCAAATCGAGAGGCTAAGACTTTGGTCGTAGAGTGCTTGCTTGTTCAGCGAAGGGGGCGCTATAGGCTTGCCCTGTGAGGTCATCGGCTTGGTCAAACCAATGGAGATGTGGGTAATGGAAGTAGGTCAGGTGCGGCAGCGTCGTCTCTCTGATGACATCGTCGCGCAACTGGAAACCATGATTCTCGAGGGCACCTTGCGTGTCGGTGAGAGGCTGCCTGCAGAGCGTGCGCTGGCTGAGCAGTTCGGTGTATCTCGCCCGTCCCTGCGTGAGGCGATCCAGAAACTGGTGGCCAAGGGGCTGCTGGTCAGTCGCCAGGGCGGCGGTAACTATGTCGCCGAATCACTCGGCTCGACCTTCAGCGACCCGCTGTTGCAGCTGCTGGAGCACAAGGAAGACGCCCAGCGCGATCTGCTGGAATTTCGTCACACGCTGGAAGGCTCCTGCGCCTACTACGCAGCCAGGCGAGCTACTGATATCGATCGCCAGCGCCTCGCCGAAGCGTTCGAAGCCTTGCAGGATTGCTACGCGCGAGTCGGTAAGGTGACTCGCGCCGAGGAGGGGGCGGCCGATGCGCGTTTTCACCTGGCGATTGCCGAGGCCAGCCACAACGCCGTTCTGCTGCACACTATTCGGGGTTTGTTCGACCTGCTCAAGCGCAACGTGGTAACCAACATCGGTGGGATGTATGCCCAGCGCGAAGAGACCCGCGATATGCTGATCGGGCAGCACCGCGCGCTGTACCAGGCGATCATCGAAGGTCGCGCGGAAGACGCCCGCGAGCTCTCCAATCAGCACATCGACTATGTGCAGGAAGTCCTTTCGGAAGTGCAGCAGGAAGCTCAGCGCGTGGCGCGTGCGCAGCGCCGGCTGGGGTCGTAGGTGCTACAGGCTGTACTGGAGCCGGGCGTGTCGGGGGGCGGTCCGTTGGCGAAGCAATACGCTGTTGAGCCTCAACGGAATGTTGTGATGCCAGGTCTGGCATGGCGGACTATTCGCTTGGGTTCCTGAGTCCGCCCTACGCCTGTTGCATTTTGCATTGCTTGGACTTGCAGCCTGTCGCCGCTTTTAGTCGTCCTTGCCCTTGCTGCGCATCGCGCGTTGAACCTCGCGGTCGGCGTCACGTTCCTTCTCGGTGTGGCGCTTGTCGAAGTCCTTCTTGCCCTTGGCCAAGGCTATCTCGCACTTGATCAGATGCTGCTTCCAGTACAGCGACAGCGCTACGGCGGTGTAGCCCTTCTGCTGTACGGAGCCGAACAGCTTCTCCAGCTCGCGCTTGTTCAGCAGCAGCTTGCGCGTGCGGGTCGGGTCAGCGATGACATGGGTACTGGCGGTTTTCAGTGGCGTGATGTGGCAGCCCATCAACCAGGCCTCGCCGTCCTTGAGCAGCACGTAGCTGTCGACCAGCTGTGCCTTGCCGGCCCGCAGACTTTTCACTTCCCAGCCGGACAGCACCAGGCCGGCCTCGAACTTGTGTTCGATGAAATAGTCATGAAGCGCCTTCTTGTTCAGCGCGATGGTGCCTTGGGGATGTTTCTTTTGCTTAGCCATAGGACGCGCATTATAAGGAGTCGTCCGCGCCTGCGCCATGGGGGCTGTACCGAGCCAAACTTGAGCCCATGCTGCGAATCTTCGACAATGCGCGATCTTTTTTCCCACAGATATGGGTCTTGGCCGCAATGGCGAGCGACAAAGTTTCAATTCACGGGGGCTGGAGCAGTCGCTGGGTATTCATCATGGCTGCGATTGGCTCGGCAGTCGGCCTGGGCAGCATCTGGAAGTTCCCGTACATGACCGGCATCTACGGTGGTGGTGCCTTCGTGTTGATGTTCCTGGTATTCATCGTGTTGGTCGGCGTACCCGTCATGCTGGCCGAAACGCTGATCGGACGGCGTGCCCGACAAAGCCCGGCCAATGCCTTGCTCCAACTGGCCAGCGCCGCAGGGCGTTCTCCACGCTGGTCATGGGCGGCCTTTGCCGGCATGGTTACGGCGCTGTTGATCCTGTCCTTCTACAGCGTGGTGGGTGGTTGGTCGCTGGACTACATACTGGGCATGGGGCGTGGCGACTTTCAGGGGGTGACGGCCGATGAGGTCGGCTCCCTGTTTGCCGCCCTTATCAGTGATCCCTGGCGCATGATTCTCTGGCACAGCATCTTCCTGGCACTGTCGGCCTGGGTCATCGCCAGCGGTGTAATCGCCGGCCTGGAACGTTGCCTGCGCATCCTGATGCCTCTGCTGTTCCTGTTGCTGTTGGTTCTACTGGGCTATGCACTGACCAGCGGATACTTCATGGAAGGCCTGCGCTTCATGTTCTCCTTCGAGCCTGAGCGGCTGGCCGATGGCTTGCTACCCGCCATGGGGCACGCATTCTTTTCACTGAGCGTGGGTGTTGGATCGATTATGGTGTACGGCGCCTACATGCCCAAGCAGGTCTCGATTGGCGGCACGGTGATGATCGTCGCGCTGATGGACACGCTGGTCTCTCTGCTCGCCGGGCTGGCGCTGTTTCCTATCGTGTTTTCCGCAGGACTCGATCCCGGCGAGGGGCCAGGGTTGATGTTCGTTACCTTGCCTTTGGCCTTTGGTAACGTGACCCTCGGACAGTTGATGGGGGTGGTGTTCTTCGTGCTTGTGCTGCTGGCAGCCTGGACATCGGCGATCTCCATGCTTGAGCCGATGGTGGCCTACCTGGTCGAGCGGACTCGCCGCAGTCGCCTGGCGATCACCAGTGCTCTGGCGTTCCTGTGCTGGTTCGTTGGCCTGGGTACGGTGTTTTCCTTCAATATCTGGAAAGAGGCGAAATTCTTCGTCAGCGGCCCGGAAGGTTTCCATCTCTATCAGTGGGGAGCCGCTGGTGGCCTGGACTTCTTTGGTGTGATCGACTTTCTGACATCGCGTCTGATGCTTCCACTTGGCTGTCTGTGTTTTGTCATCTTTGCCGGCTGGGTAATGGGGCGTGAGGCCGTGCGTGATGAGCTGGCCATGCGCAATCCGCGCCTGTTCTCCCTGGCTTTTTTCCTGATGCGCTATATAGCGCCGGCAGGCATCCTCGTGGTGTTCGCCGTTGAGTTGTGGAAGTAACCGTTATGACGACCCGTATTCAACGCTCGGCCTTGCTGCCTTATCCGGCACAAGCGCTGTTTGACCTCGTCAATGATGTCGCCAGCTATCCGCAGTTTCTGCCCTGGTGCCGGGCCAGCGAGGTTTTGGAAGTCAGCGAAACGCATATGCTGGCCAGCCTCGAGGTGGCCAAGGGCAGCATCGGCCAGCGCTTCGTCACGCGTAACGTGCTGCTGCCTGGGCAGCGTATCGAGATGAACCTGCAGGAAGGGCCTTTTACCAGTCTCCATGGCGTCTGGGAGTTCAAGGCGCTGGGCGACAAGGCTTGCAAGATCAGCCTGGACCTGACCTTCGACTATGCTGGGCCACTGGTACGTGCCACGCTGGGCCCGCTGTTCAATCAGGCGGCCAATACCATGGTCGATGCCTTCTGCCAGCGAGCCAAGCAACTGTATGGATAAGCCGAGTATCGCCGTCGAAGTGGTTTATGCCCTTGCCGAGCGGCAGAAGCTGTTGCGCCTGTCGGTACCGACCGGCACCACGGTGCGCGAGGCCGCGCTGCGTTCTGGTATGCAACAGTTCTTTCCGGAGCTGGATCTGAGCCAGGCGCCGCTGGGCATTTTTGGCAAAGCGGTAGGCAAGCCGGAAGAGCGGGTGCTGGAGGAGGGTGAGCGCGTCGAGATCTATCGACCGCTGATCGCCGACCCGAAGGAGGTGCGCAAGCAGCGTGCGGCCAAAGCCAAGGCCAGGGAAGAAGGCGAGGAGTCGAGCTAACCCGTTAGCTCGTTAGGCGGCAGATATGAAAAAGCCCGGATTCGCTCCGGGCTTTTTTGTGTGCATGTGTTACTGCGGATCGGTGTCCAGCGGCTCGGGCGTAGGGACCGGAACGGTCTCGACCTGGTCCACTTCGCGCTGAATCTGCTCCAGCAGCGAGCCGGGGGCGGGCGGCGTTTCATCCTGCGGTTGGCCTTGCGGCTGAGCGCTGCTGGTGTCGCTAGTCTGGCCCATGATTGCCTGGTCACGGCTGACGCCGGGCATGAAGTCGCCGGCCAGGCCAACCAGTTGGTCGCTGCCGTCGAATACCAGGCTGACGCGTTCCTGCAGGCGCTGACCGCCGCCAGGCTGGATGCTGTACAGATAATCCCAGCGATTGGCATGGAAGGTGTCGGTGATCAACGGGGTACCCATGATAAACCGCACTTGGCGTCGGGTCATTCCCGGGCGAAGCTGGTCTATCATGTCCTGTGTCACGACATTGCCCTGTTGAATGTCGATCTTGTAAACCCCGGGGAATGAACAACCGGCGAGTGCGAAGAGCCCGGTCAGCGACAGGCTGGTCAGCAAGAGCTTGGTTTTTTGCATCGGAGGGTGACTTCCACTATCTTGGGCAACTTGAACCCCGGATCATACCCGTATTGAAGGGTGCTGCGAAGCAGCATCCATGAGAAAGCAGACCATGGTTGAAAATAACGAACTGCGCAAAGCTGGACTGAAGGTGACTCTGCCACGAGTCAAAATCCTGCAAATGCTCGACAACGCCGAGCACCGCCACATGAGTGCGGAGGACGTCTACAAGGCTCTGATGGAGGCGGGTGAGGACGTTGGCCTGGCCACCGTGTACCGCGTGCTGACCCAGTTCGAAGCGGCCGGCCTGGTGGTGCGTCACAACTTCGATGGCGGCCATGCCGTATTCGAGCTGGCTGACAGCGGCCATCACGACCATATGGTCTGCGTCGATTCTGGTGAAGTGATCGAGTTCTTCGACGCCGAGATCGAGAAGCGTCAGAAGGAGATCGTCAAGGAACACGGTTTCGAGCTGGTCGACCACAATCTGGTGCTTTACGTACGCAAGAAGAGCTGATCCTTCCGCGGCAATCAGAAAGGCGACCCTCGGGTTAATGCCAGTCAGTTAAGCCGTTGCACTCGATCTTTGTAGGAGCCGGCTTGCCGGCGATCCGCCATAAAAAGCATCGCCAGCAAGCTGGCTCCTACGAAAAGCGCCCCCTCTACTGCAAGTAGGAGGGGGTGGTGACTAACTTATCTGATCAGCATTAACCCTCGGGTCGCCTTTTTGCTTTGTCGTGGCCTGGATGCAATCCGGGTGATTTGGTGCTCCCGGATTGCATCCAGGCTACGTCGCTTCAGGCAGCCTGAGCGCTGGTGACCATCTTGCGCGCGTGAGCCAGGGATTCCTCGGTCAGGTCGACGCCACCGAGCATGCGGGCTATTTCCTCGACGCGGCCGCTCTCGTCCAGCTTGCTCACGACGGTAGACGTGGCATCTTCACCGCGCCGCTTGTGCACGAACAGGTGCTGGTGGCCCTGTGCTGCGACTTGCGGCAAGTGGGTGACGCACAGCACTTGCCCGCGTTCGCCGAGGCGGCGTAACAGCTGGCCGACCACTTCGGCGGTTGGGCCGCCGATACCGACGTCCACTTCGTCGAATACCAGGGTCGGTACGCGCGAGGTCTGTGCGGTGATCACCTGAATCGCCAGGCTGATGCGTGACAGTTCACCGCCAGATGCCACCTTGGCCAGGCCGCGTAGCGGCTGACCAGGGTTGGCGCTGACCAGAAATTCCACTGTCTCCAGGCCGCTTGCGTGTGGTTCTTCGCTGCTCATGGCTTGGAGTTGAATATTGAAGCGACCGCCGGGCATGCCCAGTGCCTGCATTTCCTGCTCTACGGCTGCGGCCAGGCGCTCGGCAGCATTGCTGCGCAGAGTGCTGAGCTCGGCTGCTTTCTCCCGGTAGTGGCGCTCATAGGCGGCCAGCTCTTCAGCCAGGCGCTCACTGGCCTGGTCGTCGGCATTGAGGCCTTCAAGCTCCTCGAACAACTGTTGCTGCAAGGCGGCCAGCTCGGTGGGTTGGGTGCGATGCTTGCGTGCCAGGGTATAAATGGTGTCCAGGCGCTCTTCGAGAAACTGCTGACGCTCTGGGTCGGCGTCGAAGTGATCGAGGAAACGATTCAGCTCGCCGACTGCTTCTTCGACCTGGATCTGCGCACTGGCCAGCAGGTTGCTGGCTTCGTTCAAGGCACTGCCCTGGCCACCAAAGGCGCCCAAGCGGTTGAGGCTGGCGGTCAGCGCGGACAGCACGTTGCCGGCATCGCTCTCGCTGCACAGATCGAGTACCTGGCGACAGGCCGCGAGCAGCGCTTCAGCATTGCTCAGCGCCTTGTGCTCCTGTTCCAGCTGTTCCAGTTCGTTGTCGCCCAGCGCCAGATTTTCCAGCTCTTCCAGTTGATAGCTGAGCAACTGGTGGCGGGCGCGCTGTTCGTCACCCTGGCTGGAGATACGCTCCAGTTCGTTACGTGTCTGCTTCCAGCGTTGCGCGGCGAGTTGTACCTGGCGCGCGAGGTCCTGGCTGCCGGCGTATTCATCGAGCAGGCGGCGATGGGTGTCGGTCTTGAGCAGAGACTGATGCTCGTGCTGGCTATGGATATCGATGATCAGCTCGCCAAGGGCCTTGAGGTCGGCCTGTGGGCAGGGGCTGCCGTTGATATAGCCGCGCGAGCGCCCTTCGGCGGTGATCACCCGGCGCAGGATGCACGGGCCGTCGTTGTCCAGATCCCGTTCGGCGAGCCAGGTGCGGGCTTCGGGAATGTCCGCCAGGTCGAAGCTGGCGAGAATGTCAGCCTTGTCTGCGCCTGGGCGTACCACGCCGCTGTCGGCACGATCACCCAGGCACAAGCCGAGGGCGTCGAGCATGATTGATTTGCCCGCGCCGGTCTCGCCGCTGATGGCGCTCATGCCGGTATCCAGCTCGAGATCCAGGTGGTCGACGATGGCGTAGTTGTGAATGGACAGGTGCACCAGCATGGCGAACGCTCCCGAATTTATGTCTGGTTATTTATACAGTGTTTTTTCTTTCTCTGGCAATCCTCCCTATTGCCCCTTGAAAGCTGTGGAATTGACTCCATATAGGCGGCAGGAGCGCGAGTCGGTATCGCGCCAGTTTTTTCGAGAGGAGAAAGGCATGGCTGACGAACAGACCTTGGATACGCAGAATTTCGAGGCGCAGGCAGCAGAAGCTGTGGCGCCTGCTGACGACCTGGCTGCTCGCGTGCAAACGCTGGAAGAGCAACTGGCCGCTGCACAGGATCAGTCGCTGCGCATGGCTGCCGACCTGCAAAACGTACGTCGTCGCGCGGAGCAGGATGTAGAGAAGGCACACAAATTTGCGCTGGAAAAGTTCGCCGGCGATCTGCTGCCGGTAATCGACAGTCTGGAGCGCGGCCTGGAGCTGTCGAGCCCTGACGATGTGTCGATCAAGGCCGTGCGTGAGGGCATGCAGCTGACCCTCAAGCTGTTCCACGACACCCTGGCTCGCTACAACCTGGAAGCCATTGACCCGCATGGTGCGCCGTTCAACCCGGAGCATCACCAGGCCATGGCCATGGAAGAGAGCATCCACGCCGAGCCGAACTCGGTGCTCAAGGTATTCCAGAAAGGCTATCTGCTCAACGGTCGCCTGCTGCGCCCGGCGATGGTCGTGGTCAGCAAGGCAACAACCACGCCGCCGCCGAGTATCGACGAGCAGGCTTGAAATCAGTAGTAACGACCCCATTTTTAAGTCAAGCGTTTTAGTTCTGCCGGCGCCTGAGAAACGAGGCGACGGAAAAATCAAAGTATCGGGAGAACATTCATGGGCAAAATTATCGGTATCGACCTGGGGACCACCAACTCCTGTGTCTCTATTTTGGAAAATGGCAACGTCAAGGTAATCGAGAACGCCGAAGGCGCTCGTACCACGCCGTCCATCATCGCTTACGCCAACGACGGTGAAATCCTCGTGGGGCAGTCGGCCAAGCGTCAGGCCGTGACCAACCCGCACAACACCCTGTATGCGGTGAAGCGTCTGATCGGTCGTCGTTTCGACGAAGAAGTCGTGCAGAAAGACATTCAGATGGTGCCGTACAAGATCGTCAAGGCTGACAACGGTGACGCCTGGGTTGAAGTGAACGGCCAGAAGATGGCGCCGCCGCAAATCTCGGCTGAAATTCTCAAGAAGATGAAGAAAACTGCCGAGGAATACCTGGGCGAGCCAGTCACTGAAGCGGTCATCACCGTTCCGGCCTATTTCAACGACAGCCAGCGTCAGGCCACCAAGGATGCTGGTCGTATCGCCGGTCTGGACGTCAAGCGCATCATCAACGAGCCGACCGCGGCTGCGCTGGCTTATGGCATGGACAAGGCCAAGGGCGACCGCACCGTGATCGTCTATGACCTGGGTGGTGGTACCTTCGACGTTTCCGTTATCGAGATCGCCGAAGTCGATGGTGAGCACCAGTTCGAAGTGTTGGCCACCAACGGTGACACCTTCCTCGGCGGTGAAGACTTCGATATTCGTCTGATCGACTACCTCGTCGACGAATTCAAGAAAGAAAGCGGCATGAACCTCAAGGGCGACCCGCTGGCCATGCAGCGCCTGAAGGAAGCTGCCGAGAAGGCCAAGATCGAGCTGTCCTCGAGCCAGCAGACCGACGTCAACCTGCCGTACATCACTGCAGATGCCACCGGCCCTAAGCACCTGAACGTGAAGATTTCCCGTTCCAAGCTCGAATCGCTGGTCGAGGATCTGGTGCAGCGCACCATCGAGCCGTGCCGCACTGCACTGAAAGACGCCGGTATCGATGTCGGCAAGATCGACGACGTGATCCTGGTCGGCGGTCAGACCCGTATGCCGCTGGTACAGAAGACTGTTGCCGAGTTCTTCGGCAAGGAGCCGCGCAAGGACGTCAACCCGGACGAAGCCGTGGCCATGGGCGCTGCCATTCAGGGCGCGGTTCTGGCTGGTGACGTCAAGGACGTGCTGCTGCTGGACGTTTCCCCGCTGACCTTGGGTATCGAAACCATGGGTGGCGTGATGACGCCGCTGATCGAGAAGAACACCACCATCCCGACCAAGAAGTCGCAGGTGTTCTCCACCGCTGACGACAACCAGAGCGCCGTGACCATTCACGTGCTGCAGGGTGAGCGTAAGCAGGCTGCGCAGAACAAGTCGCTGGGCAAGTTCGATCTGGCCGAGATTCCGCCGGCTCCGCGTGGCGTGCCGCAGATCGAAGTGACCTTCGACATCGATGCCAACGGTATCCTGCATGTGTCCGCCAAGGACAAGGCCACTGGCAAGCAGCAGTCCATCGTGATCAAGGCCAACTCGGGTCTGTCCGAGGAAGAGATTGAGCGTATGGTGCGTGACGCCGAGGCCAACGCCGAGGAGGACCGCAAGTTCGAAGAGCTGGTCACTGCCCGTAACCAGGGTGATCAGCTGGTGCATGCCACCCGCAAGATGCTCACCGAGGCGGGTGACAAGGCCACTGCCGACGAGAAGGCGGCCATCGAGAAGGCCATCGGCGAGCTGGAAGTCGCCGTGAAGGGCGACGACAAGGCGGCCATCGAAGCCAAGATGAACGCACTGTCTGAAGCCACCACGTCACTGGCGCAGAAGATGTACGCCGAGCAGCCGCAAGGTGGTGCCGCGCAGGCTGACGCCGGCGATGCCAAGGATGCGGGTGACGACGTGGTCGACGCTGAGTTTGAAGAGGTCAAGGAGAACAAGTAAGGGATGCGGTCTGCTCGGCGGGCCGCCTCTTCTTTACGCTCCACCGTCGCTCGCGACGGGCAGGTTTCGCCGCGCGGGAGTCTTCTCCCGCGTCGGCGTATCTGGAGCTCACGAATCTGAGAGTGCAGCACAACTATGGCAAAACGTGATTATTACGAGATCCTGGGGGTCGAGCGCGGCGCTAGTGAAGCCGAGCTGAAGAAGGCCTATCGGCGCCTGGCGATGAAATATCACCCGGACCGCAACCCGGACGATAAAGACGCCGAAGAGAAATTCAAGGAGGCCAACGAGGCCTACGAAGTGCTTTCCGACGCCAGCAAGCGTTCAGCCTACGACCAGTACGGCCACGCCGGGGTCGACCCGCAGATGGGCGGTGGCGGCGGTGCCGGTTTCGGTGGTGCCAACTTCTCCGACATCTTCGGCGATGTCTTCAGCGACTTCTTCGGCGGTGCTCGCGGCGGCTCGCGCGGTGGCGCTCAGCGTGGCAGTGACCTGCGCTATACCCTGGAGTTGGATCTGGAAGAAGCGGTGCGTGGCACGACCGTGACCATCCGTGTTCCGACCCTGGTCGGTTGCAAGACCTGTGATGGCAGCGGTGCCAAGAAGGGCGCCAGCCCGGTCACTTGCACAGCTTGCGGTGGTATCGGTCAGGTGCGCATGCAGCAGGGCTTCTTCTCGGTACAGCAGACCTGCCCGCGCTGCCATGGCAGCGGCAAGATGATCACCGACCCTTGCGGCAGCTGTCACGGTCAGGGGCGCGTGGAAGAGAGCAAGACGCTGTCGGTCAAGGTGCCGCCAGGTGTCGATACCGGTGATCGCATTCGCCTGTCCGGCGAAGGTGAGGCTGGTGCGCATGGCGGTCCGGCCGGTGATCTCTACGTGGTGGTCAACGTCCGTGAGCATGCGATCTTCCAGCGTGATGGTAAGCATCTGTATTGTGAAGTGCCGATCAGCTTCGCTGATGCTGCCCTGGGTGGCGAACTGGAAGTGCCGACCCTCGATGGTCGGGTCAAGCTGAAGATCCCCGAGGGCACGCAGACCGGCAAGCTGTTCCGCTTGCGCGGCAAAGGCGTGGCCCCTGTTCGTGGTGGCGCGGCTGGCGACCTGATGTGTCGGGTCGTGGTGGAAACGCCGGTCAACCTGAACAAGCGTCAGCGCGAGTTGCTCGAAGAGTTTCGCAAGTCGCTGCAGGGTGACGATTCCCACTCGCCCAAGGTCAGCGGCTGGTTCGAGGGCGTAAAGCGCTTCTTCGGCGACGTATAAAACAGCGTATCGGGCGCGGATCTCGTCCGCGCCTCGATGCGTCAGCTTGGAGCTGAATTGCTATGCAACGTATCGCAGTAATGGGCGCCGCCGGGCGCATGGGCAAGATTCTGATCGAAGCCGTACAGCAGACCGAGGGCGCCGCGCTCAAGGCCGCCATCGATCGTCCCGACAGCAGCCTGATCGGCGCCGACGCCGGTGAGCTGGCCGGTCTGGGCAAGATCGGCGTGAAGCTGGTTGGCGATCTGGCGTCGGTGGTTGCCGATTTCGACGTGCTGATCGACTTCACCCACCCCTCGGTAACCCTGAAGAACCTGGAAGTCTGCCGTCAGGCAGGTAAGGCCATGGTCATCGGTACCACCGGCTTCTCTCCTGAGGAAAAACAGCTGCTGGTTGAGGCTGCCAAGCAGATTCCCATTGTCTTTGCTGCCAACTACAGCGTGGGCGTCAACCTGTGCCTGAAGCTGCTGGATACCGCCGCCCGTGTGCTGGGCGACGACGTGGATATCGAGATCATCGAAGCCCATCACCGGCACAAGGTCGATGCGCCGTCCGGCACTGCGCTGCGCATGGGTGAAGTGGTGGCCGATGCACTGGGGCGTGATCTGCACAAGGTTGCCGTGTACGGTCGTGAAGGTCAGACCGGCGCGCGTGAGCGTGAAACCATTGGCTTCGCCACCGTACGTGCCGGCGATGTGGTGGGCGATCACACCGTGCTGTTCGCCGCCGACGGCGAGCGTGTGGAAATCACGCACAAGGCCTCCAGCCGCATGACCTTTGCCAAGGGGGCGGTGCGTTCGGCGCTGTGGTTACAGGGGCGTGAGGCTGCCCTGTACGACATGCAGGATGTGCTGGGCCTGAAATAGGGCAAAGGGAGGCGGGAGCTTGCCTCCCGCTCGTGCATGGATGTTCTGGGGTAACTGATGACGCCTTTGAATCTGGATGACGTGGCCCGCTACGTCGAACTGAACATTGGTGCCTTCCACGAGAAGCGCATCGCCAGTCTGGAGCGCCTGAAACTCAAGGACGTGCTCAAGCGCAAGAACCCCTACATGTACAGGGCCAAGCACGTGCTGACCGCGGAGCAGATCATTCGCGGCATCGTCGATGCGCACATTTCCTCCAACGAGGAGACGCTGTTCGGTGACTGGCTGGAGGGACTGGCCATTTTCATCAATGGCCAGGTCTACGGTGGCTGGAAGTCCGGTATTACCGGCGTCGATCTTGAGTTCGATCGCGACGGACGGCGCTACATCGTGGCCATCAAGTCCGGCCCGAACTGGGGCAACAGTTCGCAGATCGGTCAGATGAAAACCAATTTCCTGACCGCGCAGCGCACCTTGCGCACGGGTAATTCCGGTTTGCAGGTCGTCGCTGTCAATGGCTGCTGCTATGGCCGCGACAACAACCCGGACAAGGGCAGCTACTACAAATACTGCGGTCAGCGCTTCTGGTCATTCATCTCGGGGGACGACCAGCTCTACGTGGAGCTGATCGAGCCGCTGGGCTTCAAGGCGCGCGAACGCAACGACGAGTTCGCTGAAAGCTACGGGCAGATGATCAACAAGTTCACCCGTGAATTCACCCTCGAATTCTGTGACGAGCAGGGCTCCATCGACTGGACGCGCCTGCTGCGTTTCAATTCCGAGGCCTGAATCATCAGCTGATCGCCAGCTCCAGTTGCGCCTTGCGTCGTTGCTGCTCGAAGGCCTTGCGCCATTCTTCATGGCAGGTGGCCTGGTAGCGCGAGAAGCGGAAATTGCGTGGTGCCTCTTTTGCCTTGCCTGTCAGCAGATCCCGCAACAGTTTGCCAACGGCATGTCCCAGGCTGATCGGAACGGCATTGCCGACCTGTTTGTATTGCTGGATCAGTGGTCCGGCCAGTTGCCAGTCATCCGGAAACTCCTGGATGCGTTTGTATTCCTCGATCGACAGCGGACGATCCGCTTCCGGGTGTGCCAGGTCGGTGGCTGGCATGGCGGGGTGCGTTACCAGGGTGGGTGATGGTTTGTCCCAGGCCAGGCGACGCAGGAAGCCGGTCTTGCCGCCTCCGGCGAAGTAGGATTTGCCCAGTGCCTCACGCTGCTGATCCTCGGGCAGGTTGCGCCAGTTCTGCCCGGCCTTGAGTAGGCGATAGAAGCGCAGGCGCTTTTCCGGGAAGTTCAGGTGGTTGTGGTTGTTCAGTCCCTCCAGTGCCTGGCGGACAGTGCGCCAGGCCGGTAGCCCTTGAGCACCGTCCTCGCTGTGGGTCGGTGTCAGGAAGGGCGCAGGTTTGCCATCTCGTGAGCAGATGATGATGACGCGCTCACGAATCTGGGGCGTGCCGAAGTTGGCCGAGTTGTAAAGGTTGAACGAGCTGGCGTAGCCGGCGTTGCTCAATTTGCTCAGCACGAAGTTGAGTGCGCCGCCTTTCATCTCGTCTAGGGAAAGATCCGGGAAGTCCGGGCCGCGTTGATCATGCGGGCGGTGATCCATCGGGCAAGACAGCAGGCCGCGCACGTTCTCGATCACGATGTAGGGTGGCCTGATCTCCAGGGCCAGGTCGATAAACTTCAAGAAAGCATTGCCGCGCTCGTCATTAAACGCTTTGCGCTTTCCTGCGGTGCTGAACGCTTGGCAGGGAGGGCCACCGATAATGACGTCGATTTCTTCACGAGAAACGCCGGCAGCCTCGATCACCTGCTCGGCCGTGCAGGTATTGATGTCGCCTAACAGCGCCGTATTGGGGCGATTCAGGGCAATGGTCTGGCGACAGTATTTGTCGAGCTCGCAGGCCAGGCGGATATCGAAACCGGCCTTTTCCATGCCCAGATCAAGCCCCATGGCGCCGGAAAAGAAGCTCAGGGCGATGGGGGCGTTCTTGTCGCGCTTGGGCGCGTGATAGGCAGGATGATCCTCTGCAATCATGTGTGCTGTTTTCAATCCGTATTGGGTCACGCTTTGCGGGTCGATTATCCAGGTCTTGCCGACTCGCTCTGCGTCGACCTTTTGGGTTCTGCAGAGCGTTCGGGTGCGCTGCGGGCTTATCTGAAGCTGGCGCGCCGCTTCTTCGATGCTGAGCTTGGTACTCATGTGGGGTTTCTCATACGAAACCTGCAGGAGGTACCAATGGTTTCCCGGCATCTTGTAGCTGTCAACCCTGAGCTGGGAAAACCATGGTGGGAGTGAAAGCCTTTTTGGTCTTTGCGCCTTTCGATTTCGAGGGTTTTCCTGTAGGCTTCCTGTTTTAGTGTGTCCACTAAAAGTTACGCAGAATGGCTCAAATAAAAAAGCGGGATGACCTTCACACGTCATCCCGCTTTTTTACAACCTGCGTTTGCTTCAAGCCTTGATCGAGACGGAGGTCTTCTTGACTAAGCCAGCCCCCAAACCTGCCATTTTGGCCCTTGCTGACGGCAGCATTTTTCGCGGCGATTCCATCGGGGCCGATGGCCAGACGATCGGAGAGGTGGTGTTCAACACCGCCATGACCGGCTATCAGGAAATCCTTACCGATCCATCCTATGCCCAGCAGATCGTTACCCTGACTTACCCGCACATCGGCAACACCGGCACCACGCCGGAAGATGCCGAGTCCAACCGCGTCTGGGCCGCTGGTCTGATCATTCGCGACCTGCCGCTGATTTCCAGCAACTGGCGCGACAAGCAACCGCTCGATGAGTACCTGAAGGAAAATGGCACCGTCGCCATCGCCGGTATCGATACCCGTCGCCTGACCCGCATCCTGCGTGAGAAAGGCTCGCAGAATGGCTGCATTCTGGTGGGTGACGACGCCACCGAAGAAAAGGCCCTGGAACTGGCGCGCAGCTTCCCCGGCCTCAAGGGCATGGATCTGGCCAAGGAAGTCACCTGCGACAAGCCATACGAATGGCGCTCCAGCGTGTGGAATCTGGAAAACGACAGCCACCCGGAAGTCGCTGCTGCCGAGCTGCCATACCACGTGGTTGCCTATGACTACGGCGTCAAGCTGAACATTCTGCGTATGCTGGTTGCCCGTGGCTGCCGCCTGACCGTGGTACCGGCACAGACTCCGGCCAGTGACGTGCTGGCGCTCAATCCTGATGGCGTGTTCCTCTCCAACGGTCCTGGCGATCCCGAGCCGTGCGACTACGCGATCCAGGCGATCAAGGAAGTCCTGGAAACCGATATTCCGGTATTCGGCATCTGTCTCGGCCACCAACTGCTGGCCCTGGCCTCCGGCGCCAAGACCCTGAAAATGGGTCATGGCCACCACGGTGCCAACCACCCGGTACAGGATCTCGACACGGGCGTGGTGATGATCACCAGCCAGAACCACGGTTTCGCCGTGGACGAGAACAGCCTGCCGAGCAATGTGCGGCCGATCCACAAGTCGCTGTTCGATGGCACCCTGCAGGGCATCGAGCGTACCGACAAGGACGCTTTCAGCTTCCAGGGTCACCCGGAGGCCAGCCCCGGCCCGCACGATGTGGCGCCATTGTTCGACCGCTTCATCGAAGCCATGGCCAAGCGCCGCTAAGCCTGCCGACTGACCCAAGGATTCGAGAGTAAGAAAATGCCAAAACGTACAGACATCAAAAGCATCCTGATCCTCGGTGCCGGCCCCATCGTCATCGGCCAGGCCTGTGAGTTCGACTACTCCGGCGCACAAGCGTGCAAGGCGCTGAAGGAAGAAGGTTTTCGCGTCATTCTGGTGAACTCCAACCCGGCCACCATCATGACCGACCCGGCCATGGCCGACGCCACCTACATCGAGCCGATCAAGTGGGCCACCGTGGCCAAGATCATCGAGAAGGAGCGCCCGGACGCACTGTTGCCGACCATGGGCGGCCAGACCGCGCTGAACTGCGCCCTGGACCTGGAAAAGCACGGCATCCTGGAGAAGTTCGGCGTCGAGATGATCGGTGCCAACGCCGACACCATCGACAAAGCCGAAGACCGTTCGCGCTTCGACAAGGCGATGAAGAGCATCGGCCTGGCCTGCCCGGTTTCCGGCATCGCCCACAACATGGAAGAAGCGTACGGCGTGCTGGAGCAGGTGGGCTTCCCGTGCATCATCCGTCCGTCCTTCACCATGGGCGGTACCGGTGGCGGCATCGCCTACAACCGTGAAGAATTCGAGGAAATCTGCGCCCGCGGCCTGGATCTGTCGCCGACCAGCGAACTGCTGATCGACGAGTCGCTGATCGGCTGGAAGGAATACGAGATGGAGGTGGTCCGTGACAAGAAGGACAACTGCATCATCGTCTGCTCCATCGAGAACTTCGACCCGATGGGGGTACACACCGGTGACTCGATCACCGTGGCGCCGGCACAGACCCTGACCGACAAGGAATACCAGATCCTGCGTAACGCCTCGCTGGCAGTGCTGCGCGAGATCGGCGTGGAGACCGGCGGTTCCAACGTGCAGTTCGGCATCTGCCCGAACACCGGTCGTATGGTCGTCATCGAAATGAACCCGCGTGTATCGCGTAGCTCGGCGCTGGCCTCCAAGGCCACCGGCTTCCCGATCGCCAAGATTGCCGCCAAGCTGGCTGTCGGCTACACCCTCGATGAGCTGTCCAACGACATCACCGGCGGGCGTACCCCGGCGTCGTTCGAGCCGGCGATCGACTACGTGGTGACCAAGGTGCCGCGCTTCGCCTTCGAGAAATTCCCGAAAGCCGACGCCCGCCTGACCACTCAGATGAAATCCGTGGGCGAAGTCATGGCCATCGGCCGTACCTTCCAGGAGTCCATGCAGAAAGCCCTGCGCGGCCTGGAAGTGGGCGTTGCCGGCTTCGATCCGAAGCTCGACCTGAACGACCCGGAGGCTGAAAGCACTCTGCGTCGCGAGCTGACCGTGCCCAGTGCCGACCGCATCTGGTACGTGGCCGATGCCTTCCGCGCCGGCAAGAGCGTCGCCGAAGTGTTCGAGCTGACCCGTATCGACGAGTGGTTCCTGGTGCAGATCGAAGATCTGATCAAGGACGAGGCTACCGTGCAGACCTTGGGTCTGTCGGCCATCGACCGTGACCTGATGTTCAAGCTCAAGCGTAAGGGCTTCTCCGATGCGCGCCTGGCCAAGCTGCTGGGTGTGTCCGAGAAGAGCCTGCGTGCTCATCGTCACAAGCTGAAAGTGCTGCCGGTGTACAAGCGTGTGGACACCTGCGCCGCCGAATTCGCCACTGACACCGCCTACATGTACTCGACCTACGAGGAAGAGTGTGAGGCCAATCCGTCGAGCCGCGAGAAGATCATGATCCTCGGCGGTGGCCCCAACCGTATCGGCCAAGGCATCGAGTTCGACTACTGCTGCGTACACGCCGCGCTGGCCATGCGTGAAGACGGTTACGAGACCATCATGGTCAACTGCAACCCGGAAACTGTCTCCACCGACTACGACACCTCCGATCGCCTCTACTTCGAGCCAGTGACACTGGAAGACGTGCTGGAAATCGTCCGCGTCGAACAGCCGAAAGGCGTGATCGTGCAGTACGGCGGCCAGACGCCGCTGAAGATCTGCCGCGCCCTGGAAGAAGCGGGCGTGCCGATCATCGGCACCAGCCCCGAGGCCATCGACCGCGCCGAAGACCGCGAGCGCTTCCAGCAGATGGTGCAGCGCCTCAACCTGCGTCAGCCGGCCAACGCCACTGCGCGCAGCGAAGACGAGGCCCTGGCCCTGTCGAAGAACATCGGTTACCCGATGGTGGTGCGTCCGTCCTACGTGCTGGGCGGCCGGGCGATGGAAATCGTCTACCAGGAAGAAGAACTCAAGCGCTACATGCGCGAAGCGGTGAAAGTGTCCAACGACAGCCCGGTGCTGCTGGATCGCTTCCTCAACTGCGCCATCGAGGTGGACGTGGATGCGGTGTGTGACGGCGAGACCGTGGTGATCGGCGCGATCATGCAGCACATCGAACAGGCTGGCGTGCACTCCGGTGACTCCGCCTGCTCGCTGCCGCCGTACTCGCTGCCGATGCACATCCAGGACGAGATCCGCGAACAGGTCAAGAAAATGGCCCTGGAACTCGGCGTCGTCGGCCTGATGAACGTGCAGATGGCCGTACAGGGCGAAGACATCTACGTCATCGAAGTGAACCCGCGCGCCTCGCGTACCGTGCCGTTCGTCTCCAAGTGCGTTGGCGAGTCGCTGGCCAAGGTCGCTGCGCGCGTCATGGCCGGCAAGAGCCTGGCCGAGGCCGGTTACAGCAAGGAAATCATCCCGCCGTTCTTCAGCGTCAAGGAAGCGGTGTTCCCCTTCGCCAAGTTCCCGGGTGTCGACCCGATCCTCGGCCCAGAGATGAAATCCACCGGTGAGGTAATGGGCGTCGGTGATACCTTCGGCGAAGCCTTCGCCAAGGCGCAGCTGGGTGCCAGCGAGATTCTGCCGAACTCCGGTTGCGCGTTCATCAGCGTGCGTGAGGATGACAAGCCGGAAGCCGTTCAGGTCGCCCGTGACCTGGTCGCACTGGGTTTCGAGGTGGTTGCCACTGCCGGCACCGCCAAGGTGATCGAGGCCGCCGGTCTGCCGGTACGCCGGGTGAACAAGGTGACCGAAGGTCGTCCGCATGTGGTCGACATGATCAAGAATGATGAGGTCACCCTGATCATCAACACCACCGAGGGGCGTCAGTCCATCGCTGACTCCTACTCGATCCGTCGTAACGCCCTGCAGCACAAGATCTACTGCACCACCACCATCGCGGCGGGTCAGGCGGTCTGTGAAGCGCTCAAGTTCGGTCCCGAGAAGACCGTGCGCCGGCTGCAGGATCTGCATGCAGGAATCAAGGCATGAACAAGTACCCCATGACCGTCCAGGGCGCTCGCGCCCTGGAAGAAGAGCTGGCGCACCTGACCAAGGTGCGTCGCCCCGCACTGAGTCAGGCGATTGCCGAGGCACGCGAGCTGGGCGATCTCAAGGAAAACGCCGAATACCACGCCGCGCGTGAAGAGCAGGGCATGGTCGAGGCGCGTGTGCGTGATATCGAGGGTCGTCTGCAGAACGCGGTGATCATCGATGTCACTACCATCGAGCACACCGGCAAGGTGATCTTCGGCACCACGGTGGAAATCGCCAACGTCGACACCGACGAAAGCGTGACCTACCAGATCGTTGGCGAGGACGAAGCCGACATCAAGCAGGGCAAGATTTCTGTCGGTTCGCCTATCGCTCGTGCCCTGATCGGCAAGAATGAGGGCGATGTGGTGGCAGTGCAGACCCCCAGTGGCCTGATCGAGTACGAGATTGTCGAAGTCCGTCATATCTAAACCGCAACAACCGTCGCGGGCCGCTGCCGTTAGCTGGCAGCTGGCCCAGACTCTCTGGGTCGGCGGCTTGTGGTTGTTGCAGTTCGTCATTCTGCCGGCCATCGGCCAAAGCGGTCTGGCGCCTCTGCTGGTGCAGGAGATAGCCACGCGGCTGGTGCCGCTACTGGTCGGTCTGACAGCGGTATGCGTTGCGCTGCAGGCTTTTGCCTTGCTGCGCAGTGAAGGTCTGTCGAGTCTGTTGCGGGATATACGTGGGCAACTACTGCTGACCGTTGCGGCCATGGCCCTGAGCTACTTCGCTGTGCTGCGTTACTGGCCCGATGCCGAGCGCTGGCTGCGATTCAGTTACTTGGTGATGGCCTTTTGCGGTCTGTTGCTGGTACTGCAACCGGTTCCGGGTAAATTGCGCGGCGCCTGACGTCTGACAGGCGCTGCACGCAGCCGTCAGCCCTGGTAACGAATCACGTTGGATAGGTTGCGATTGGGCTTGGGGTTCTTGCGATAGAGCAGGGCGACCTTGCCAATCGACTGAACCAGTTCGGCGCGTCCACTTGCGCACAGGGCAGCGATGGCGGCCTGGCGATCCTCGCGTTCGGTGAGGCGCAGTTGTACCTTGATCAGCTCGTGATCGTTCAGGGCGCGATCCAGTTCGGCCAGTACGCCCTCGGTCAAACCATTGTCCGCCACGATCAATACAGGTTTCAGGTGGTGGCCGATAGATTTGAATTGTTTCTTCTGCTCTTGAGTGAGCGGCATAATCGTTAGTACCTAATTCGGTCAGGAAAACGGCGCTTATCTTACCCGAGCCCGCGCAGTTATTCATGATCCGTTGAGTCAGAGGTTTCAGTGGCACGTTCCAAGACCAGCCAGCGTTGGCTGAAAGAACATTTCGACGATCCTTACGTGAAGATGGCGCAGAAGGACGGCTATCGTTCGCGCGCCAGCTACAAGCTGCTGGAAATCCAGGAGAAGGATATGACTGTGGTCGACCTCGGCGCAGCGCCGGGTGGCTGGTCGCAGGTTACCAGTCGAGTGACCGGCGACAAAGGGCGTCTGATCGCCTCCGATATCCTGGAGATGGACAGCATTCCCGACGTTACCTTTATTCAGGGTGATTTCACCGATGACGCGGTGTTCGTGCGGATTCTCGAGGCTATCGGTGAAAATCCGGTCGACCTTGTTATTTCCGATATGGCCCCAATATGAGTGGGGTAAGGACTGCCGAGCAGGCGCGCGCGATGTACTTGTGCGAGCTGGCGCTGGATCTGGCCGGGCGGGTTCTACGCCCGGGTGGCGATTTCCTGATCAAGATTTTCCACGGCGAAGGTTTCGATGCGTATCACAAGCAGGTGCGTGAGACCTTCGATAAGGTGCAGATGCGCAAGCCGTTGTCGTCGCGCGATCGCTCGCGCGAGCAGTGCCTGTTGGCGCGCGGTTTTCGCGGGATGTGAGTTGAAACTGGTGTCCGCCCTGTCGGTCTCAGTTGCAGAAACCTCATAAAGGGTTACAGACGGTGCCTGCGGGGCGCGGGCGTTTGGTGTAAGTTAGTCGGTATATCATTGGTCGTCATGGGAAGCTCGCTTCGCCACGAGGCCTGCTTCAGAGGGTAGCTAATTGAACGACATGGCAAAGAATCTGATCCTGTGGCTGATCATCGCGGCGGTGCTGGTTACCGTGATGAATAACTTTTCCAGCCCGAGCGAGCCGCAGACACTGAGCTACTCGCAATTCATCGAGCAGGTGAAGGAAGGGCGTGTCGAGCGCGTGACCGTCGACGGTTACGTGATCACCGGCAAGCGTACCGACGGCGAGGGCTTCAGGACCATCCGTCCGGCCATCCAGGATGGCGGTCTGATCGGTGATCTGATCGACAACAATGTGGTCATCGAGGGCAAGCTGCCTGAGCAGCAGAGCATCTGGACTCAGCTGCTGGTCGCCAGCTTCCCGATTCTGGTGATCATCGCCGTATTCATGTTCTTCATGCGCCAGATGCAGGGCGGTGTTGGTGGCAAGGGCGGGCCGATGAGCTTCGGCAAGTCCAAGGCGCGTCTGCTTTCCGAAGATCAGGTCAAGACTACCTTCGCTGACGTTGCCGGGTGCGACGAGGCCAAGGAAGAAGTCAGCGAACTGGTGGAATTCCTCCGCGATCCGGGCAAGTTCCAGCGCCTGGGCGGTCGCATCCCGCGTGGCGTACTGATGGTTGGCTCGCCGGGTACCGGCAAGACCTTGCTCGCCAAAGCCGTGGCCGGCGAGGCGAAAGTGCCGTTCTTCACCATTTCCGGTTCCGACTTCGTTGAGATGTTCGTCGGTGTTGGTGCCAGCCGTGTTCGCGACATGTTCGATCAGGCCAAGAAGCACGCGCCGTGCATTATCTTCATCGATGAGATCGACGCCGTTGGTCGCCATCGTGGCGCCGGCATGGGCGGCGGTCACGACGAGCGTGAGCAGACCCTCAACCAGTTGCTGGTGGAGATGGATGGTTTTGAAATGAATGATGGCATCATCGTCATTGCCGCCACCAACCGCCCTGACGTTCTGGATCCGGCGCTGCTGCGTCCCGGTCGTTTCGACCGCCAGGTAGTCGTTGGTTTGCCGGATATCCGTGGTCGCGAGCAGATTCTGAAAGTGCACATGCGCAAGGTGCCGGTGGGTGACGACGTCAATCCGGCGGTCATTGCCCGTGGTACGCCGGGCTTCTCCGGTGCCGATCTGGCCAACCTGGTCAACGAGGCTTCGCTGTTCGCAGCCCGTGCCGGCAAGCGCCTGGTGGAAATGAAGGAATTCGAGCTGGCCAAGGACAAGATCATGATGGGCGCTGAGCGCAAGACCATGGTCATGTCCGACAAGGAGAAGCTCAATACCGCTTACCACGAGGCGGGCCACGCCATCGTCGGTCGTCTGGTGCCTGAGCATGATCCGGTTTACAAGGTGTCCATCATTCCGCGTGGTCGTGCGTTGGGCGTGACCATGTTCCTGCCGGAAGAGGATCGTTACAGCCTGAGCAAGCGCGCGCTGACCAGCCAGATCTGCTCGCTGTTCGGTGGTCGTATTGCCGAAGAAATGACCCTTGGTTTCGATGGCGTTACCACCGGTGCCTCCAACGACATCATGCGTGCCACGCAGTTGGCCAAGAACATGGTCACCAAGTGGGGGTTGTCGGAGAAGCTGGGCCCGCTGATGTATGCGGAAGAAGAGGGTGAAGTCTTCCTCGGTCGCAGCATGGGCAGCCAGGCCAGCAACGTTTCCGGCGAGACTGCCAGGCAGATCGATGAAGAAGTGCGTCGCATCATCGATGAATGCTACGCCACGGCCAAGAAACTGCTGGTAGAGAACCGTGACAAGCTCGATGCCATGGCCGAAGCACTGATGAAGTACGAAACCATCGATGCCGAGCAGATCGACGACATCATGAATGGTCGCGAGCCTCGTGAGCCGCGCGGCTGGGATGGTGGCGGTGACTCCGGTGCTCCGCAGGCCAAGGTCGACGAGCCAGATCGTTCTGAAAAGCCCATTGGTGGGCCGGCGGCCGAGCACTAAGGTTTCATATGTCTCAAGCGCAACACCCGAGCCGGCTACCCTGTGGTAGCCGGCTTCTTGATTTGTCCCGTCCGCAGGTGATGGGCATCCTCAATGTCACTCCGGATTCTTTCTCTGACGGTGGGCGCTTTACGGCGCGCGATGCTGCATTGCGTCACGCCGAGCAGATGGTCGCCGCGGGTGCGACGCTGATCGATATCGGTGGTGAGTCCACCCGCCCGGGCGCCCGTGCCGTTTCGCCGACCGAGGAGCTGGAGCGGGTCGTGCCAGTGGTCGAGGCCATTGCGCGTAATCTGGACGTGATCATCTCCGTGGATACCTCGACTCCGGCCGTCATGCGCGAAAGTGCGCGAGTGGGCGCGGGGCTGATCAATGACGTGCGCTCGTTGCAGCGGGATGGCGCTCTGGATGCGGCTGTCGATACCGGTCTGCCGGTGTGTCTGATGCACATGCGTGGTGAGCCGGGCAATATGCAGGACAATCCGCACTACCCGGACATCATCAGCGAAGTGCGTGATTTTCTTGTCGAGCGCATGGCAGCGTGCGCGACAGCCGGTATTCCCGCTGAGCGGATCGTGCTCGATCCGGGCTTTGGTTTCGCCAAGACCCTGGAGCACAATCTGGTCTTGTTCAGGCGCATGCATGAGCTTTCAGCCCTTGGGCGTCCCTTGTTGGTGGGTGTTTCGCGCAAAAGCATGATCGGCAAGGTGCTCGGTCATGAGGTTGGCGGGCGTCTCTACGGGAGTCTAGGATTGGCGGCGCTGGCCCTGACCAAGGGCGCACATATTCTGCGTGTGCACGACGTTGCTGAAACGGTCGATGTGGTGCGCATGATCGCTGCGGTCGAGGCAGCGCAATAACAAGGAAAGCATTATGGCTAGAAAGTACTTCGGCACCGATGGTATTCGGGGTCGTGTCGGGCAGTTCCCCATCACCCCGGATTTCATGCTCAAGCTCGGCTGGGCTGCCGGCATGGCGTTTCGCAAACAGGGCAAGTGCCGCATCCTGATCGGTAAGGACACGCGCATTTCCGGCTACATGTTCGAGTCTGCCCTTGAGGCGGGTCTGGCTGCCGCGGGCGCTGACGTGCAGTTGCTCGGGCCGATGCCGACTCCGGCCATTGCGTATCTGACGCGGACCTTTCAGGCTGATGCGGGCATCGTCATCAGCGCATCGCACAATCCGCACGACGACAACGGCATCAAGTTCTTTTCCAGCGAGGGCACCAAGCTGCCTGATGATGTGGAGCTGATGATCGAGGAACTGCTCGACCAGCCGATGACCGTGGTGGAGTCTGCTGCCATTGGCAAGGCATCGCGCATCAACGATGCGTCCGGGCGCTATATCGAATTCTGCAAGGGCAGCGTACCTACGGGTACCAATTTCAAGCACCTGAAAATCGTCGTCGACTGCGCCCATGGCGCCGCCTACAAGGTTGCCCCCAGCGTATTTCGCGAGCTGGGCGCTGAGGTCAAGGTCATGGCGGCGCAGCCGGACGGCCTCAATATCAACCATGAGTGCGGTTCGACGCATATCGCCGGGTTGCAGGCTGAGGTTCTCGCGCAGGGGGCTGACCTTGGCATTGCCTTCGATGGTGATGCCGACCGCGTATTGATGGTCGATCACACGGGGACTGTGGTCGATGGTGATGAACTGCTGTTCATCATCGCCCGTGATTTGCAGGAGCGCGGGCGCCTGCATGGCGGCGTGGTCGGTACCTTGATGAGTAACCTGGGGCTGGAGTTGGCGCTGGCCGAGTTGAATATCCCCTTTGTGCGGGCCAAGGTTGGTGATCGTTATGTGATCGCCGAGCTGATGGCGCGCAACTGGTTGCTCGGCGGGGAAAATTCCGGGCATCTGGTGTGTTTCCAGCACACCACTACGGGGGATGCCATCATTGCTGCGCTGCAGGTACTGGTAGCGCTCAAGCGTCGTGATCAATCGCTGGCCGAGGCGCGCATGGGCGTCAAGAAGTGCCCGCAGGTGCTGATCAATGTGCGCTTTTCCGGTGAGCTCGATCCGCTTGAGCATCCTTCGGTGAAAGAAGCCTGTGCGCGGGTTACCGAGCGTATGGCCGGGCGTGGTCGCGTGTTGCTGCGCAAGTCCGGCACCGAGCCTCTTTTGCGCGTGATGGTCGAAGGTGATGACGAAGCTGCCGTGCGCAGCTATGCCGATGAATTGGCTAAGATTGTTGCTGAAGTCTGTGCATGATTGCGCTTGCTACGCGCAGGGCTCTTGGGTAACATCTGCGCCCTCTTTGATCGACGAGGTAGAACATGCGTCGCCCCTTGGTCGCCGGTAACTGGAAAATGCACGGTACCCGCGCCAGCGTCGCAGAGCTGATTGAAGGGTTGCGTCAGCAGGACTTGCCTGCCGATGTCGAGGTCGCGGTGTTCCCCTCCAGTCTGCATATCGCTCAGGTCGTCGAAGGCCTGGATGGCAAGGCTGTAAAGGTTGGAGCGCAGGATTGCGCGGCGCAAGTCGAGCAGGGCGCCTTGACCGGTGAGCTTGCGGTCAGTCAGTTGGTCGATGGCGGCTGTGGGTTGGTGCTGGTGGGTCATTCCGAGCGTCGCCTGATTCTGGGTGAGAGTGACGAAGTGATCGTGCGCAAGTTTGCTGCAATTCAGGCTGCCGGCCTGGTGCCGGTGCTCTGTGTCGGTGAGACGCGTGAGCAGCGCGAAGCGAGTGAAACGCTGGATGTGGTGGGCGGCCAATTGGCTGCAGTGATCGATGCCCTGGGTGTCGAAGCGCTAAAGAATGCCGTAGTTGCCTATGAGCCTGTCTGGGCCATTGGTACAGGGTTGACCGCTACGCCTGAGCAGGCTCAGGAAGTGCACGCAGCAATCCGTGCGCAAGTTGCGCAGCTCGATGCTGGTGTCGCGAGCGGGCTGAGAATTCTTTATGGTGGCAGTGTGAAGGCCGCCAGTGCTGCCGAGTTGTTCGGCATGCGAGATATCGATGGGGGGCTCGTGGGTGGAGCCTCTCTGAATGCGGATGAATTCGGTGCGATCTGTCGCGCTGCAGGAAACTGAAGAATGCTGGAAACAGTCATTGTTGTTCTGCACCTGCTGGGTGCGATCGGGATTGTAGTGCTGGTGCTGTTGCAGCAGGGTAAAGGCGCTGACGCGGGTGCGTCGTTCGGTTCGGGTGCTTCGGCAACTGTATTCGGAAGCCAAGGTTCCTCTACCTTTCTGAGTAAGTTTACTGGTATACTTGCCGCGGCTTTTTTCATTACCAGCTTGGGTTTAGCGTTCTTTGCTAAAGAAAAAGCTGATGCACTGACTCAAGTTGGTCTGCCAGATCCAGCGGTTCTGGAAGTTCAACAAAAACCGGCTGTCGAAGGTGTGCCGGTGCTCGAAGAGCAAGCTCCAGCATCCGATGCTTCGGATGTGCCGGAGGCTCCAGGGCAGTAACAGTTTTGCCGAGGTGGTGGAATTGGTAGACACGCTACCTTGAGGTGGTAGTGGCCATAGGCTGTAGGGGTTCGAGTCCCCTCCTCGGTACCATACTCAAGAAAGCCCGCAGTTCGCGGGCTTTCTTGTTGCTGGAGTGTTTGGTTGACCCTTGCCAGGGGGTGGCCGTATAATTCCGGCCCAGCTTTGACGCGGGGTGGAGCAGTCTGGTAGCTCGTCGGGCTCATAACCCGAAGGTCGTAGGTTCAAATCCTGCCCCCGCAACCAGTTTCAGCAGGCCCCTTTTCAGGGGCTTTTTGTTAGCTGAAAGACAGTGTCCGTTGGTATTTACGGCGGATTGATGGGATGGGCGTTTCGCCCATTTTTTATTTGCACAGCATGCACGAGGGCCGTTAAGTGTCGAGCAAGCTAGAACAGTTGCAGGCCTTGTTGGCCCCAGTAATCGAGGCACTCGGTTACCAATGTTGGGGCATCGAGTTCCTGTCGCAGGGGCGTCATTCGCTGCTGCGTGTCTATATCGATAAAGCCGATGGCATCCTGATCGACGATTGTGAAATCGTCAGCCGTCAGCTCAGTGGTGTACTCGATGTCGAGGATCCGATTACCTCGGAGTACACACTGGAAGTTTCTTCTCCTGGCATGGATCGTCCGTTGTTCACCCTCGAACAGTTTGCGACGCATGCCGGTGAACAGGTGAAGATCAAGCTGCGTTCGCCTTTCGACGGGCGTCGTAACTTCCAGGGCCTCCTTCGCGGTGTGGAGGAGCAGGACGTGGTAGTTCAGGTGGATGACCACGAGTATCTGTTGCCGATCGACCTGATCGACAAGGCCAATATCATCCCCCGATTTGATTGAGATGCGGATTCTGTGGCGCTGCTGGACTGTCGATTGTCGGCGCAGCGCAAGCGACACAGATGGCGCGAAGGTAGCGCGGTAGCGCACGTATTTTGGCGCCGATGGCGTAAGCGTGACGCGGACTGTGCAGAACCAATGGATTGCGAAAGGCGAGGCGTACGATGAGCAAAGAAGTACTGCTGGTTGTTGAGTCGGTATCCAACGAGAAGGGTGTACCGGCCGGCGTGATTTTCGAGGCGCTGGAGCTGGCTCTGGCGACCGCGACCAAGAAACGTTTCGAGGACGAGGTCGATCTGCGTGTGTCGATCAATCGTCAGAACGGTAGTTACGAAACTTTCCGCCGCTGGACCGTGGTCGATGAGTCCGAGTTCGAGGACCCGGCCTATCAGGTGACCGAGGACATGCCGCAGGCCGTTGAGGCCAACGCCAAGATCGGTGACGTGCTCGAAGAGAAGGTCGACTCCATCGAGTTCGGTCGCATCGCCGCGCAAACCGCCAAGCAGGTCATCGTGCAGAAAGTGCGCGAGGCTGAGCGTGCTCAAGTGGTAGACGCCTACCGCGAGCGGCTGGGTGAGATCGTCTCCGGCACCGTCAAGAAGGTCACCCGCGACAACGTCATCGTCGACCTGGGCAACAACGCCGAGGCGCTGCTGGCCCGTGAAGACATCATCCCGCGCGAGACTTTCCGCGTGGGTGTGCGTCTGCGTGCCCTGCTCAAGGAAATTCGTACCGAGAACCGCGGCCCGCAACTGATCCTGTCGCGTACCGCGCCGGAAATGCTGATCGAGCTTTTCCGCATCGAAGTACCGGAAATCGCCGAAGGGCTGATCGACGTCAAGGCTGCCTCCCGTGATCCGGGTTCGCGCGCTAAGATCGCCGTACGCTCCAAGGACAAACGTATCGACCCGCAAGGCGCCTGCATCGGCATGCGCGGTTCGCGTGTCCAGGCCGTTTCCGGCGAACTGGGTGGCGAGCGTGTGGATATCGTGCTGTGGGACGACAACCCCGCGCAGTTCGTGATCAATGCCATGTCTCCGGCTGAAGTGGCTGCGATCATCGTCGATGAAGATGCCCATGCCATGGACATCGCCGTCGCCGAAGACAACCTGGCGCAGGCCATCGGCCGTGGCGGTCAGAACGTGCGCCTGGCCAGTCAGCTGACTGGCTGGACGCTGAACGTGATGACCGAAGCGGATATCCAGGCCAAGCAACAGGCAGAAACCGGCGACATCATGCAGTCCTTCATCGACGAGCTGGAAGTCGACGAAGAACTGGCTCAAGTCCTGGTCGAAGAGGGTTTCACCAGTCTCGAAGAGATTGCCTACGTACCCATGGAAGAAATGCTCAGTATCGACGGCTTCGACGAGGAGATCGTCAATGAGCTACGTGCACGGGCTAAGGATCGTCTGCTGACCAAGGCGATCGCCAACGAGGAGAAGTTGGCCGATGCCCATCCGGCAGATGATCTGCTGGAACTGGAAGGCATGGACAAGGCGCTGGCTCTCGAGCTCGCGCTGCGCGGCGTGATTACCCGTGAAGACCTGGCCGAGCAGTCGATCGACGACCTGCTCGACATCGACGGCATCGACGAAGAACGTGCCGGCAAGCTGATCATGGCCGCTCGAGCCCACTGGTTCGAATAAGCGGTTGCGGCCTGAGGAGAAAGATGCATGACGCAAGTCACGGTAAAAGAACTGGCCAAAGTGGTCGACACCCCGGTTGAGCGCCTGCTGCAGCAGATGCGTGAAGCCGGCCTGTCCCATGAAAGTGCCGAACAGGTAGTGACCGATAGTGAGAAGCAGGCCTTGCTGGCCCATCTCAAGAGCAGTCACGGCGACAAGGTCGAAGAGCCGCGCAAGATTACCTTGCAGCGCAAGACCACCAGCACCCTGCGTGTTGCTGGCAGCAAGACCATCAGCGTGGAAGTGCGCAAGAAGAAGACCTTCGTCAAGCGCAGCCCGGAAGAGCTCGAAGCCGAGAAGCAGCGTGAGCTGGAAGCTCAGCAGGCTGCTGCCGAAGCCGAGCGCCTGAAAGCCGAGGAAGAAGCCAAGCGCAAGGCCGAAGAAGAAGCCAAGCGTCAGGCAGCCACGGCGACCAGCCCAGCGTCCGCACCTGCTGCTGCGCCAGCTCCGGTCAGCGAGCCGGTTGTTGCCGCTCCGGTCGTCGACGCCGAGCGCAAGAAAGAGGAAGTGCGTCGCCCCGAGAAGGCGCGCAGTGACGAAGACGAGCGCCGTGAGCGCAAGCACGCACAGCACCGCCCGACCCTCAAGGAAAAGGCGCCGGCGCCGCGTGTCGCGCCGCGTAGTGTTGACGAAGAGAGCGACGGCTTCCGTCGTGGTGGTCGTGGCAAGGCCAAGATGAAGAAGCGCAACCAGCACGGCTTCCAGAGCCCGACTGGTCCTATCGTGCGTGACGTATCGATTGGCGAGACCATCACCGTTTCCGATCTGGCTCAGCAAATGGCCATCAAGGGTGCGGAGATCGTCAAGTTCATGTTCAAGATGGGCACCCCGGTGACCATCAACCAGGTGCTGGATCAGGAAACCGCTCAACTGGTCGCCGAAGAGTTCGGTCACAAGGTCAAGCTGGTCAGCGACAACGCCCTGGAAGAACAACTGGCCGAATCCCTGAAGTTCGAGGGTGAAACCTTCCATCGTGCACCGGTCGTGACCGTGATGGGCCACGTCGACCATGGTAAGACTTCGCTGCTCGACTATATCCGTCGTGCCAAGGTGGCTTCCGGTGAAGCCGGTGGTATCACCCAGCACATCGGTGCCTACCACGTCGAAACCGAGCGAGGCATGGTCACCTTCCTCGATACCCCCGGTCACGCTGCGTTCACCCAGATGCGTGCTCGTGGTGCCAAGGCCACCGATATCGTCATTCTGGTCGTCGCCGCTGACGACGGCGTGATGCCGCAGACCCAGGAAGCCGTACAGCATGCGAAAGCAGCCGGCGTGCCGATCGTGGTCGCGGTGAACAAGATCGACAAGCCCGATGCCAATCCGGACAACATCAAGAACGGCCTGGCCGCGCTTGACGTGATCCCGGAAGAGTGGGGCGGCGATGCACCTTACGTACATGTCTCGGCGAAGATGGGTACCGGTATCGACGAGTTGCTCGAAGCCGTGCTGCTGCAGGCTGAAGTGCTCGAGCTGAAAGCCACGCCGTCGGCTCCGGGTCGTGGTGTGGTGGTCGAATCGCGTCTGGACAAGGGCCGTGGCCCGGTGGCTACCGTGCTGGTTCAGGACGGTACCCTGCGTCAGGGCGACATGGTGCTGGTCGGCGTCAACTACGGCCGCGTGCGTGCCATGCTCGACGAGAACGGCAAGTCGATCAAGGAAGCCGGTCCGTCGATTCCGGTCGAGATTCTCGGCCTGGACGGTACGCCGGATGCCGGTGACGAGATGATGGTGGTGGCCGACGAGAAGAAGGCCCGCGAAGTTGCGCTGTTCCGCCAGGGCAAGTTCCGCGAGGTCAAGCTCGCCCGTGCTCACGCCGGCAAGCTGGAAAACATCTTCGAGAACATGGGCCAGGAAGAGAAGAAGACCCTCAACATCGTCCTCAAGGCCGACGTTCGTGGTTCTCTGGAAGCCCTGCAAGGCTCGCTCAGCACCCTGGGCAACGACGAAGTGCAAGTGCGTGTGGTCGGTGGCGGCGTCGGTGGTATCACCGAGTCCGATGCCAACCTGGCGCTGGCTTCCAATGCCGTGCTGTTCGGCTTCAACGTCCGTGCTGACGCTGGTGCGCGCAAGATCGTCGAGGCCGAAGGCCTGGACATGCGCTACTACAACGTCATCTACGACATCATCGAAGACGTCAAGAAGGCGCTCACCGGTATGCTCGGCAGCGATGTTCGCGAGAACATCCTGGGCACCGCCGAAGTGCGTGACGTATTCCGTTCGCCGAAATTCGGCGCTGTCGCTGGCTGCATGGTCATCGAGGGCACCGTCTACCGCAACCGTCCGATCCGCGTACTGCGCGAGGACGTGGTGATCTTCGAAGGCGAGCTGGAATCGCTGCGTCGCTTCAAGGACGACGTTGCCGAAGTGCGCAACGGCATGGAGTGCGGTATCGGCGTGAAGAGCTACAACGACGTCAAGGTCGGCGACAAGATCGAAGTGTTCGAGAAGGTCCAGGTGGCGCGCAGCCTGTAAGCGCACCATGCCGATCATGCAACGCCCGGCCCCGCTCAAGCGCGGCCGGGCGTTTGCCGCTTTTACGTCCGCTGCCGGCTAGGCTGCAGACGAAGGAAAGGTAAGTAAGAAATGGCCAAAGATTACAGCCGTACCCAGCGTATCGGTGATCAGATGCAGCGTGAGCTGGCGGTACTGATCCAGCGCGAGATCAAGGACCCACGACTGGGTCTGGTAACCATCACTGCGGTCGACGTGAGTCGCGACCTTTCCCATGCCAAGGTGTTCATCACCGTGATGGGCAAGGACGACGATGCCGAGCAGATCAAGCTCAACCTGGAGATCCTCGGCGAGGCAGCTGGTTACTTGCGCATGCTGCTGGGCAAGTCGATGAAAGTGCGCACCATCCCGCAATTGCACTTCCAGTACGACGCCAGCATTCGTCGCGGCGCCGAGCTGTCGGCGCTGATCGAGCGCGCGGTGGCGGAAGACCGCAAGCATCAGGACGGCAGCGAGGGTTAAGCGTGGCGCAGGTCAAACGTATTCGCCGCAAGGTCGATGGCATCATCTTGCTCGACAAGCCGCGCGGCTTCACTTCCAACGCAGCCCTGCAAAAGGTGCGTTGGCTGCTCAATGCCGAGAAGGCCGGTCACACCGGTAGCCTCGACCCGTTGGCCACCGGTGTGCTGCCGCTGTGTTTCGGTGAGGCGACCAAGTTTTCTCAGTATCTGCTCGACGCTGACAAGGGCTACGAGACCGTCGCTCAGCTGGGCGTCACTACCACCACTGGTGATGCCGAAGGCGATGTTATCGAGCGGCGCCCGGTGACCGTCGGTCGCGCCGAGATTGAGGCGCTGTTGCCGCGTTTTCGCGGTGAAATCAAACAGATACCACCAATGTACTCGGCCTTGAAGAAGGATGGTCAGCCACTCTACAAGCTGGCTCGTGCGGGTGAAGTAGTGGAGCGCGAAGCGCGTTCTGTTACTATTGCGCGCCTGGAACTGCTGGCCTGCGAAGGCGAGCAGGCCCGTCTGGCGGTTGATTGCAGCAAAGGCACCTATATTCGTACGCTGGTCGAGGACCTCGGCCAGTTGCTCGGCTGCGGTGCACATGTCGCCAAGTTGCGTCGTACCAAGGCCGGCCCGTTCGATCTGGCGCGTACCGTGACGCTGGAAGAACTGGAGGCTGCACACGCCGAAGGTGGTAACGAGGCGCTGGATCGCTTCCTGCTACCGGCCGATAGCGGTCTGCAGGACTGGCCGCTGCTGCAGTTCTCCGAGCACAGTGCGTTCTACTGGTTGCAAGGGCAGCCGGTGCGAGCGCCGGAAGCACCGAAGTTCGGCATGGTGCGGGTGCAGGATCACAATGGTCGCTTCATCGGCATCGGTGAAGTGAGTGACGATGGGCGTATCGCCCCGCGTCGATTGATTTATACCGGTGCGTAGCACCGAACGGTTCGGCCGAGAAGGCTGAAAGCCTGATGCTGACGACGTCGTCATCAGGTGCTGCGAGGGTGGCTGTTAGTAGGCACGGTCATACCTCTTTTTAAAACACGGGGAGCGATTCCCGGCCTATTGAGACTGCTTCGGCAGTTTCCAGATGAGAGGAAGCCAACATGGCACTCAGCGTTGAAGAAAAAGCCCAGATCGTTAACGACTACAAGCAAGCTGAAGGCGATACCGGTAGCCCGGAAGTGCAGGTTGCCCTGCTGACCGCCAACATCAACAAGCTGCAAGGCCACTTCAAGGCCAACGGTAAAGATCACCACAGCCGTCGTGGTCTGATCCGTATGGTGAACCAGCGTCGTAAGCTGCTGGACTACCTGAAGGGTAAAGACTCCAGTCGTTACAGCGCCCTGATCGGTCGCCTGGGCCTGCGTCGTTAATAGACGCGAGCTGCACAAGTTGGAAGCTGGGAGTTCGGCGTCGCGAGTGGGGAGTGATCCTCACCTCGTGGCGCTGGGCTTCCAGCTTTTGGCTTTTCGAGGGATGCACCGGGTCCGACTCCCGCGCTTCTTTCCAATTTCCCCCAAGGCAACAAAGAGAAGGAAAACACCGTGAACCCGGTAATCAAGAAATTCCAGTTCGGTCAGTCGACCGTTACCCTCGAGACTGGCCGTATCGCCCGTCAGGCTTCCGGCGCCGTGCTGGTCACTGTCGATGACGACGTCAGCGTGCTGGTCACCGTGGTAGGCGCCAAGAGCGCCGACCCGAGCAAGGGCTTCTTCCCGCTCTCCGTTCACTATCAGGAAAAGACCTACGCAGCCGGCAAGATCCCTGGCGGTTTCTTCAAGCGTGAAGCGCGTCCTTCCGAGAAAGAAACCCTGACCTCGCGCCTGATCGACCGTCCGATCCGCCCGCTGTTCCCGGAAGGTTTCCAGAACGAAGTGCAGGTCATCTGCACCGTGGTTTCCACCAGCAAGAAGACCGATCCGGACATCGCGGCGATGATCGGTACCTCGGCCGCTCTGGCCATCTCCGGTATCCCGTTCAACGGCCCGATCGGTGCCGCGCGCGTCGCCTTCCATCCGGAAACTGGCTACCTGCTGAACCCGAATTACGAGCAGCTCAAGGCCTCCAGCCTGGACATGGTCGTGGCCGGTACCAAGGACGCCGTGCTGATGGTCGAGTCGGAAGCCAAAGAGCTGACCGAAGACCAGATGTTGGGCGCCGTGCTGTTTGCCCATGAGGAGTTCCAGGTGGTCATCCAGGCTGTCGCGGAGCTGGCTGCCGAAGCCGGAAAACCGACCTGGGACTGGCAGCCGAAGCCGGAAAACACCGCTCTGCTGAACGCCATCCGTGGCGAATTCGGCGAGGCGATTTCCCAGGCCTACACCATCACCGTCAAGCAGGATCGCTATGCGCGTCTGGGCGAGCTGCGCGATCAGGTCGTCGCCAAGTTCTCCGGCGAAGAAGGTCAGCCTACTGCCGGTGAAGTCAAGGAAGCCTTCGGCGAGATCGAATACCGCACCGTGCGCGAGAACATCGTTAACGGCAAACCGCGTATCGATGGTCGTGACACCCGCACCGTACGTGGCCTGAATATCGAAGTCGGGGTACTGGACAAGACCCACGGCTCGGCGCTGTTCACCCGTGGCGAAACCCAGGCGCTGGTGGTTGCCACCCTCGGTACCGCCCGCGACGCACAGCTGCTGGACACCCTCGAAGGCGAGAAGAAAGACCCCTTCATGCTGCACTACAACTTCCCGCCGTACTCGGTCGGTGAGTGTGGTCGCATGGGCGCCACTGGCCGCCGCGAAATCGGCCACGGCCGTCTCGCCCGTCGTGGCGTTGCCGCCATGCTGCCGAGCGCCGACGAGTTCCCGTACACCATCCGTGTGGTGTCGGAGATCACCGAGTCCAACGGCTCTTCCTCCATGGCTTCGGTGTGCGGCGCTTCCCTGGCGCTGATGGACGCCGGTGTGCCGATGAAGGCACCGGTTGCCGGTATCGCCATGGGCCTGGTACTGGAAGGTGAGAAATTCGCCGTGCTGACCGACATCCTCGGTGACGAAGATCACCTGGGCGACATGGACTTCAAAGTAGCCGGTACCGCCAAGGGTGTTACCGCGCTGCAGATGGACATCAAGATCCAGGGCATCACCGAAGAGATCATGGAGCAGGCGCTGGAGCAGGCGCTGGAAGCTCGTCTGAACATCCTTGGTCAGATGAACCAGGTCATCGCCCAATCGCGCAGCGAGCTGTCGGCTAACGCGCCAACCATGATTGCGATGAAGATCGACCAGGACAAGATCCGCGACGTCATCGGCAAGGGTGGTGCCACCATCCGCGCCATCTGCGAAGAGACCAAGGCTTCGATCGATATCGAAGACGACGGCTCGATCAAGATCTTCGGCGAAACCAAGGACGCGGCCGAGGCTGCCAAGCAGCGCGTGCTGGCCATCACTGCCGAAGCCGAGATCGGCAAGATCTACGTCGGCAAGGTCGAGCGCATCGTCGACTTCGGTGCCTTCGTCAACATCCTGCCGGGCAAGGACGGTCTGGTGCACATCTCCATGCTCAGTGATCAGCGCGTAGAGAAGGTCACCGACGTGCTGCAGGAAGGCCAGGAAGTGAAGGTACTGGTACTGGACGTGGACAACCGCGGCCGTATCAAACTGTCGATCAAGGACGTAGCTGCTGCCGAGGCCTCTGGCGTCTAAGCACGGTTCGCCTGTTCGAACGAGAGGGCTCCTGCGGGAGCCCTTTTTTGTGGTGCGCCAGGCATGGCGCGCAACCGTCCGCACCAGATACTGACGCCGCGCTTCGTAA
>NZ_JAOCLK010000028.1:0-61682 GCF_029845265.1 Ectopseudomonas oleovorans | reverse complement strand
ACGCGTCAAGCTTTAATTGCAGTTTTATTACTCAGCCTTGAGGGTGATACGCGCAAAGGCCTTCTTGCCGGCCTGACAGACATGAGCAGAACCCAGCTTGAACAGGAAGGTGCGATCAACCACTTCACCATCGACGCGCACGCCCCCCGAGCCCAACAGGTCGCGGGCAACCGCAGCATTTTTCACCATGCCTGCCTTATTAAGGACGGACGAGATCGGCATATCTTCAGCCGATACCAGTTCGACCTCGGGCAGATCTTCCGGCAGCTCGCCATCCTTCATACGGTTGCCAGCGGAACGGTGAGCATTGGCCGCAGCCTCTTCACCATGAAAGCGCGCCACAAGCTCTTCGGCCAGCTTGATCTTGATATCACGCGGGTTCGCGCCCTGCTCGACATCGCGCTTGAACTGCTCGATCTCCTCCATGGAGCGGAAGCTGAGCAGCTCGAAGTATCGCCACATCAGCGCATCAGGCATGGACACGAGTTTGTTGTACATCACACCCGGCGCTTCCTGGATGCCCACGTAGTTACCCAGAGACTTGGACATCTTCTTCACGCCATCGAGACCTTCTAGCAACGGCATGGTGACGATGCACTGCGACGCTTGCCCATAGGCTCTCTGCAACTCGCGCCCCATCAGCAGATTGAACTTCTGATCGGTGCCGCCCAGTTCGACATCGGCCTTCAGCGCTACGGAGTCATAGCCCTGCACCAGTGGATAGAGAAACTCGTGAATGGCGATCGGCTGATTGCTGCTGTAGCGCTTGTCGAAGTCATCACGCTCCAGCATGCGCGCCACCGTGTACTGCGACGTCAGACGAATGAAATCGGCAGGCCCCATCTGGTCCATCCAGGTGGAGTTGAAGGCCACCTCGGTCTTGGCCGGGTCGAGAATCTTGAAGACCTGCTGTTTATAGGTCTCGGCATTATCCAGAACCTGCTCACGGGTCAGCGGCGGACGAGTAGCGCTCTTACCGCTGGGGTCACCGATCATTCCGGTGAAATCCCCGATCAGAAAGATCACCTGGTGACCGAGCTCCTGAAACTGACGCAGCTTATTAATAAGCACGGTGTGACCGAGATGCAGATCCGGCGCGGTAGGGTCGAAACCCGCCTTGATCCGCAGCGGCTGTCCACGCTTGAGCTTTTCGACCAGCTCAGCCTCAACCAGAACCTCTTCCGCACCGCGCTTGATCAGCGCCAGCTGCTCTTCAACCGACTTCATAAAATGACTCACAATGACCTTGTTCAAAAGGGAACCAACCATACAAGAACGCCGACAAATCACAAGTTTTGCTCAGCGTATGGCAGACCATGCGCCGATCATCATCTGCAGGGTTGCCTCCCGGCGGTTTTGGTTATATTTTATACAGTTAGTGCATATTCATCATGCTCTTCTTTCAATCTTCATCTTTTCACTTCAAAAGCAGCCCTATGACCTCTACATCTAAAGCGCCGCCGCTCTATCCAAAGACCCATATTCTTGCAGCGAGCGGCGTAGCCGCGTTGCTCAGCCTTGCCCTCCTGGTTTTTCCTTCGCGTGAAGTCGAGGCACAGAAAACCTTCCTCGACCTGGATCTCGGTAACGATACCGAGCAGGTGCTGCAGGAAAAGGACGACCTCCGAGCGGGACTGCCAGTGCCTGGCGCCGCTTCGCCCTTCGCCAAGATCGAGCAGAGCGCGGACACCGCAGACAACAGCGCAGAAGACGCTGACGAAGACCTCCTAGAAACAGCCGACACCACTCCTCCTTCCGACCCCAACCACCACAACATCACGGTCAGCAATGGCGATACGCTTTCTACCGTGTTCGCCAAGGTCGGCCTGAACGCCAATGATCTGCATGAAGCGCTCAATAGCAGCAAGGACGCCAAGCAGTTCAGCCGCCTCAAAGCGGGCCAGGTGCTGGACTTCGAACTTAACGAAGACGGCAAGCTGAAGAGCCTGCAGAGCAAGCTCAGCGATCTGGAGACCATTCGCCTCAGCCGTACCGACAAAGGCTTCGATTTCCAGCGCGATCAGGTCAAGCCTGAGGTGGTCACCGCATACAGCCGCGGCGTGATCAACAGCTCGCTGTTCCTTTCCGCCAAGCGTGCAGGCCTGTCTCATAGCCTGACCATGGACCTGGCCAACGTGTTTGGCTACGACATCGATTTCGCCATGGATATTCGCGAAGGCGACGAGTTCGAGGTCATCTATGAAGAGAAGGTGGTGAACGGCAAGCGTGTCGGCACCGGCAACATTCTCTCGGCGCGCTTCACCAACCGCGGCAAGACCTATACCGCCGTGCGCTACACCAGCAAGCAAGGCACCACCAGCTACTACAATGCCGATGGCGAAAGCATGCGCAAGGCATTCATCCGCACGCCGGTGGACTTCGCTCGTATCAGCTCGCGCTTCTCCACTGGTCGCAAGCACCCGATCCTGAACAAGATCCGCGCACACAAGGGTGTCGACTATGCTGCGCCACGTGGCACGCCGATCAAGGCTGCCGGCGACGGTCGCGTGACCCTGGCAGGTCGTAACGGTGGCTACGGCAATACCGTGATCATCCAGCACGGCCAGCGCTATCGCACCCTTTACGCACACATGCAGGGTTTTGCCAAAGGTGTGCGCAACGGTGCGAACGTCAAGCAAGGCCAGATCATCGGTTATATCGGTACTACCGGACTCTCCACCGGCCCGCACCTGCACTATGAGTTCCAGGTCAACGGCGTACACGTCGACCCGCTCAGCCAGAAGCTGCCGATGGCCGACCCGATTGCAGCGAGCGAGAAGCAGCGCTTCATGCAACTGAGCAAGCCGCTGATGGCACGCATGGACCAGGAAAAGGCCACCATGCTAGCCGCCAACCAGCAGTAAGCTGTGCCCCTCTATATTGGCGTGATGTCCGGCACCAGCCTGGATGGGCTGGACATCGCGCTGATCGATCAAGATCAGCGCCCTCACCTGCTCGCCACCCTCTATCGCCCCATGCCAGAACAGCTGCGTAGCGACCTGCTGGCGCTGTGCACCTCGGGCGATGATGAACTGGCGCGCGCGGCCATTGCAGAACAGCGCTGGGTCGAACTGGCCGCTGCCGCTATCAACGAACTCCTGCAGCAACAGAACCTGACCGCGCCACAGATTCGCGCCATCGGTAGCCATGGCCAGACAGTGCGCCATGAACCGGCGCGCGGCTTCACCATCCAAATCGGCAACCCGGCACTGCTGGCTGAGTTGACGGGCATTTGCGTGGTCGCCGATTTTCGCCGCCGCGATGTGGCTGCCGGTGGTCAAGGGGCTCCCCTGGTCCCGGCTTTCCACCATGATCTGTTCGGCAATAGCCAGCGGCAGGTTGCCGTGCTCAATGTCGGCGGTTTCAGTAACCTCAGCCTGCTTTCACCCGGCCAGGAGGTTCTGGGATTCGACAGCGGCCCTGGCAACGTTCTGCTCGACGCCTGGATTCAGCATTGCCAGGGCCTGGCCTATGACCGTGATGGCGCCTGGGGAGCCAGCGGTACCGTACACCCGGAGCTACTGAAACGGCTGCTGAGCGATCCCTTCTTCGCCACCCGAGGACCGAAGAGTACCGGTCGCGAGCTGTTCAATCTCGACTGGTTACTTGGCCATCTGCAAGCATTGCCACAGTTGGCCGGCGAAGACGTTCAGGCGACCCTGGTAGAACTCACCGCGCGCAGTGTCGTCAGCGCCTTGCGCAACGCGCAAGCCCACACGGACGCTCTGCTGGTGTGTGGCGGCGGCGCTCACAACGCTTGCTTGATGGAACGCCTGAGCGAGATGCTGGCTGGAACCGAGGTCAGCAGCACCGCGACTGAGGGCATAGATCCGGACTGGGTCGAAGCCATGGCCTTCGCCTGGCTGGCACATTGCGCACTTGAAGGCATTGCTGGCAATCGCCCGAGCGTGACCGGCGCCAAAGGCCTGCGCGTGCTCGGCGCCATCTACCCGGCCTGAAATCGGGTAGGAGGCGGGGTCACCCCCGCCGTCCTCCCACACCACCGTACGTACGGTTCCGTATACGGCGGTTCCTGCCTACTGACAAACAGCATCAGCGAGCTTGATTCCGTTGATGTATCGCCTGCAGTAGCTAAGCGCCCAGACCGAACCGGCCCTCGGAGTTTCCGACTCCTACCTCCTGATGATCTCGCCCCCGCTCTTCGCGGAGTTTCTGCTTTACGCTCCAACAGAGAGCACACCCGACTTTCCACTCATGGCAGGTTCAGCCCTTCATCACTCCGGTTCCGAGCAACTACTATGCGGATTCCACGCCATCCGGCCTCTGCTGACTTCTGTTCGCCCATCCCGTCACCTCTCGGGGCCGGTAGCACATGGCAGGCCAAACAGATCTCCCAGGGTAATTCGCGCGACCTTCCTGCTTATGCCTGTCGGATTTACGTCGTAGCGTTCCGTGCAAGTATCGGGCTTTGGCAATCGTTGCTACCTCACCCCGCTACGCCGCCTCTATCCGCTTCCTGTTCGTCAGGCCAGCATTTTGCCTCGGGCTTCCTTCAGATTCGCAGTCGCCCGCGACACCCTTGCCTCTGGCTAACACTTCCCCTTGCCGGGTGTGTAGAGGACTTTCACCTCCAAGTCGTCCAGTCCACCACCACAGTGAACCGAACAGCGCCAGTCACGGCGCTACGCGCCATGCCTGGCGCACAACGAAAACGCCGCGCATCGAGCGCGGCGTCTGTCATCAGGCGAAGCATTCAGATCGAGAAGGACGACCCGCAACCACAGGTGGTGGTGGCATTGGGGTTCTTGATCACGAAACGCGAACCTTCCAGCCCTTCCTGATAGTCGACCTCCGAACCAGCCAGATACTGGAAGCTCATGGCATCGACCACCAGACTCACGCCTTCACGCTCGACGATGGTGTCGTCCTCGGCCACGTCCTCATCGAAGGTAAAGCCGTACTGAAAGCCCGAGCAGCCGCCGCCCGTGACGAACACGCGCAGCTTCAGGCGCGGATTGCCCTCTTCATCGACCAGGTTCTTCACCTTGCTGGCCGCGCCTTGGGTAAAGTGCAAGGGGGCAGGGGTGAAGGTTTCGACGCTCATTCTGGACTCCCGGCGCCATGCGCCATACTGCTTTGGGCGTGCATTATCCGCTTGCCCGACGAAATTGGTCAACTATTGCTCGATTTCCAGCGTAGCGGGAAGCTCGAGTGGCCGCTCACCATCCTTGAGGTGACAGAGGCGCCCCTCGATCTGCGCCCCCATGGCCATCTCCATCAGGCCGTAATGCAGGTTGCCGCGAACCCGGGAGCGTGAACCCAGCTCAAGATGGCCGCTGGCGAACACATCACCACTCACCTCTCCATCGATCACTATATGGGGTGCGCGTATCTCACCTTCAACCAGGCCGCCTGCACTCACGCGCACCAGCCCTTCGGTAGCCAACAGATTACCGGTGACCCGACCATCCACTTGCACCGCGCCCTGAAAGCGCATGTCGCCTACCAGCTCGGCGCCAACGGCAATCAGGCTGGTCTTACCGCTGAAGCGCTGCAAGTCGGGTTTGGTCTTGTCTTTACTCCACATGGGTGGCTATCGCTCCTGATTTTATCCATTCGAATGTACGGCTCAGCGGTTTGTCACCCTCGACCTCCGCCTGAACCTTGACCTGACGCGGCTCGAAGCCCTCAGGTAGTTGTAGCTCGCCGAAACGACCCGCTTCGGGGAAGGACTGGAAGTGCTTGAAGGAGAAGGCAATGCTGCTCTCGCTGACCTCGTCGGACAACGCCGCCAGCTCCAACATGGCCGGCTTACCGTCCTGCAGTCCTTCGACCGTGATACGCAAGCGCCCCTGCAATGCCTCATCACTGGTACCGACTCGGCTCATCAGCAATTTGTAGCGGAATCGCTGCGGCGCGTCCGTGGCTTGCAGCTCAAAGGCGCGAATGCGAATGCCTTCACGACGACTGGCAGGTGCCAACACGCCTTTATAGAAGGCCAGATCCTGCTGCTGCTTGAAGATCTGCTCCTCCAGCAGTTTGATGGTGCGGCGATTCTGCTCCATGGCCTGCTGAGTGACCTTGTCGCTACTGCCGACCACAGCCAGGCGCTGGCGCAACAGCTCCAGTTCCTGCTCCTGTTCGGCAACACGGGTCAGCAGTGCGTGCGTATCTTCGGGCGTCTGCTGAGGCTGCACCTGTGGCCAGTACCATCCCAGGGCAAAGGCCGCCGGTACGGCGAGCACCAGCAGCAGTTGCAGCCAACGGCGTCTGCGCTCACGACGCGGATCGCTGAGGCGGACCTCCCAGCCCGGTATCACGGCAGCAGGGCCGCGTGCGACAGGCCGAGACGCTCGTCGAGACCGAAGAGGATGTTCATGTTCTGCACCGCCTGGCCGGAGGCCCCCTTGACCAGGTTGTCGATCACCGAGAGCACCACCACCAGGTCGCCGCCCTGCGGACGGTGCACGGCGATGCGGCAAACGTTGCCTCCGCGCACGCTGCGGGTTTCCGGGTGGCTGCCCGCCGGCATCACATCGACGAAAGGCTCGCCGGCGTAACGCTTCTCGAACAGTGCCTGCAGATCGACCGAGGTATCGGCCACGCGCGCATACAGGGTCGCGTGAATGCCACGAATCATCGGCGTCAGGTGTGGTACGAAGGTAAGGCCGACATCGCTACCTGCTGCCTGGCGCAGCCCCTGGCGAATTTCCGGCAGGTGGCGGTGGCCCTTGACCGAGTAGGCTTTCATGCTCTCGCCGGCCTCACAGAACAGTGAACCAACGCTGGCGCCACGACCGGCACCGCTGACACCGCTCTTGCAGTCGGCGATCAGGCTACCGGTCTCAGCCAGTCCAGCTTCAAGCAGCGGGATCAGCCCCAGCTGAGTAGCGGTCGGGTAGCAGCCGGGTACGGCGATCAGGCGCGCAGTCTTGATCGCCTCACGATTGACCTCGGGCAGACCATACACCGCCTCGCTCAGCAGCTCGGGGGCGCCGTGCGGCTGGCCGTACCACTTGGCCCACTCCTCGGCGTCCTGCAGACGGAAGTCAGCGGAGAGGTCGATTACTCGCGTACCCGCAGCGAGCAACTCACCAGCAAGCGCATGGGCCACGCCGTGCGGAGTGGCGAAGAACACCACATCACAGGCGCCCAGGGTGGCGACATCCGGCACGCTGAACGCGAGCTCGGGGTAATGGCCGCGCAGATTGGGGTACATCTCATCGACGCGCAGGCCGGCCTCGGAACGGGAAGTGATCACGCTCACCTCTGCCTGCGGGTGTTGCGCCAGCAGACGCAGCAGTTCGACACCGGTGTAGCCCGTGCCGCCGACGATACCGACCTTGATCATCACATGCCCCTTTGCAAAAGCCATTGGAAAGCTGCCGATGATAAAGCCGCATCGGCCAAGCTCCAACCGCGGAGGTGACGCAGGCGTCGACTGCCTCTACTATCGAGACCATTTTTCAGCGTGAGAGGCGAAAATGCTCTATCTCTGGCTCAAGGCTCTGCACATCATCGCCATGGTCTGCTGGTTCGCCGGCCTGTTCTATCTGCCGCGTCTGTTCGTCTATCACGCCATGAGCAGCGACGCAGCCAGTCACGAGCGATTCTGCATCATGGAGCGCAAGCTGTATCGCGGCATCATGATCCCCTCGATGATCGCCACGCTGGGCCTGGGCATCTGGTTACTCAGCCTCAATTCGGCGTACTACTTCTCGCAGGGCTGGATGCACGCCAAGCTCACGCTGGTGGTGGCCCTGGTGATCTATCACCACCTGTGCGGAGCACAGCTCAAACGCTTTGCCCGCGGCGAGAACAGCCGCAGCCATGTGTTCTATCGTTGGTTCAATGAAGCACCGGTGCTGGCACTGCTGGGGATCGTCATCCTGGTTGTCGTCCGCCCCTTCTGAGGAGTTCATCATGTCTCTACCTGCCCTGCTCGATCAACGCCTGCGCCTGCCTCTGGTGGCTGCGCCGATGTTTCTGGTGTCCAACCCGCCGCTGGTCAGTGCCTGCTGCAACAGCGGCATCGTCGGCAGCTTTCCGGCGCTGAACCAGCGCGAGAGCGCCGGTTTCGCCGCCTGGCTCGATGAGATCGAAGGCAGCCTGGCAAGCAACGCCGCGCCTTATGCCGTCAATTTGATCGTGCATAACAGCAACCCGCGCCTGCAGGCGGATCTGGCCATCTGCGTCGAACGCCGCGTGCCCATCGTCATCACCAGTCTGGGCGCGGTGAAGGAAGTGGTCGATGCGGTGCACAGCTACGGCGGCCTGGTATTCCATGACGTGACCACCCGCCACCATGCGGAAAAAGCTGCCGAAGCGGGTGTGGACGGCCTGATCGCCGTAGCCGCTGGCGCGGGCGGCCACGCCGGGACCTGGAGTCCTTTCGCCCTGCTAGCCGAGATTCGTCAGTTCTTCGACAAGACCGTGTTGCTGTCCGGCTGCCTCAACCACGGCCACGAAATTCTCGCCGCGCAGTTGCTCGGCGCCGACCTGGCCTATATGGGCACCCGCTTCATCGCCACGACCGAGAACAATGCGTCGGCCGATTACAAGGCGATGATTCTCGAAGCGCGGGCCGCCGACATCATTCTCACACCCGCCGTGTCCGGTGTACCGGCCAGCTTCATGCGTCAGAGTCTGGAACAGGCCGGCTACGACCTGAAACAGCTGCAGAACAAGGGCGATATCAACTACGGCGAGAAGCTCAAGCCGATGGATGAAGAAGCCAAGGCCTGGAAAACCGTCTGGTCGGCCGGCCAGGGCGTCGGCGGCATCGACGACCTGCCGTCGGTGCAGGAGCTGGTGTCGCGACTCGACCACGAATATCGCGCCGCACTGACACGTAGCCAAGCGCTGGGGCAACGCTGGCCGCGATGAAGCGTCGCCACCTGCTGGGCCTGGGCGCGCTCGGTCTACTCGGCGGCTGGGCGCTGCGCCCAACTGATCGAGGTCGCGAGCATGACGCCTACTTCGCCGAGCTCAACCGGCACTTGCAGCGCGATGGCGAGGGCATCCCCACCCTGCTGCTCGACCTCGATCGGCTCGACGCCAACGCCGATCTGCTGGCCGCAAGACTGGGCGGTCGTCTCCAGCTGCGCCTGGTGGCCAAATCACTGGCCAGCACCGGCCTATTGGAGTACCTGGCCAAGCGCCTGCAGACCCCGCGCTTCATGGTCTTTCATCAGCCGCAACTGAACCACCTGGCCAGGAGCTTTCCCCAGGCCGACCTACTGCTTGGCAAACCCATGCCGGTTGCCGCTGCGCTGAATTTCTATCGCCAGCTTGCGCACCACCTGGATTTCGATCCCGACCGCCAGGTGACCTGGCTGATCGACAGCCAGCAGCGCCTGGTGCAATACGGTGAATTGGCCAAGGCGCTGGGGCGACCGCTGCGCATTGCGCTGGAAATCGACGTTGGCCTGGAGCGCGGCGGTTTCACCACGCCGCAAGCGCTGGCTCAAGCGCTGCTGCAGCTTCGCCAGCAGCCGGCACTGCATCTGCAGGGGCTGATGGCTTATGACGCGCATGTCGCACACAGCCCGCCCTGGCAGAATCAGTTACGAGCATTCAGCGAGGCCGATGAGCGCTATCGACTATTTATCAGCAGCGCTCAGGGCTTCAGCGATCTTTGGCCAGCTAAGCCGCTGCTCAACGGTGCCGGCAGCCTGACCTACCTGCTGCACAGCCAGCAGGAGACTTCGCTCAATGAAGTCGCCGTCGGTTCCGCCCTGCTCAAGCCCGCGGAGTTCGACACGCCACTGCTCAAAGAGCATCAGCCGGCCCTGTGGATCGCCAGCCCCATACTCAAGACGGTCGACGGCGCCCTGCCCTACCTGCAACCGCTGCACCCCCTGATCAGCGCCTGGAACCCCAACCGAGAGAACGCCTACTACCTCTACGGCGGTCGCTGGCCGGCGCAGCCCGTCTCACCGGCCGGGCTCGACTACGACGAACTCTACGGCCGTAGCGCCAACCAGGAGCGCCTGGTGGGTGGTAAAGGCACACGACTGACGAACAACGATTGGGTATTTCTGCGCCCCGCGATCAGCGAAGGCGTGCTGGGCGATTTCAGCGAAATACGTCTACTACGCCGCGGCCAACTGGTCGGCCGCTGGAGCACAATAGGTAACAGCTGAACAATAGCCATGAGCGGCGCTTCAGGCCGCTTGTATATTGGCCTCGCGGCACTCTAGGCTTATGCCTCGCTTGCTGCTCAACGGGCGCTCGCTCCCCCCACTTCCCGCCGACAAGGAAGCTCGCATGAATCAACCGCGCTACAAGATCGTGTTCGACGGCCAACTGATGCCCGAGGCATCGCTGGAAATGGTCAAGACAAACCTGGCCCGTCTGTTCAAGAGCGACCTTGCCCGTATCGACAGTCTGTTCAGCGGAACGCCGGTGGCGCTCAAGCGTGATCTGGGCGAAGGCGAGGCGGAGCAGTACCTCAATGCTCTGCAGAAGGCGGGGGCCAAGGTGCGCAAGGAGCTGGATCAGGCCGCCAGCCTGAGCCTGGTGCCAACCGAAGCCGAAACCGAGCAGGCCGTGGACGCGGCCACACCGCATATGACCTGCCCCAAATGCGGTCATGAGCAGGTCAAGGCGAGCGAGTGCTCCGCCTGCGGCATCATCATCGAGAAATACCTCGCGCGCCAGGCACAGTTGGCCGAAGCCGCTCCGGCCCCGGTACCTGTCGCAGCGGCTGCATCGCCCTACGCACCGCCACAGGCAAATGTCGCCGAGCAATTGCCGCAGTACTCCGAGCTCAAGGTCCTCGGCGTCAGCGGCCGGATCGGCCGCGTGCGTTACCTGGGCTGGCTGATGGCAATGACGCTGTGTTTCATCCCGATCATGTTGATCGGTACCGGCATTGCAGCCATGTCCTCGACCCTGGCCATGTTGGCGCTGGGCATCGTCAGTATTGCAGCTGTGGTGATCGGTATCTTCATCGGCGTGCAGCGTCTGCATGACATCGGCTGGTCCGGCTGGCTGCTGCTGGTACACCTGATCCCGGTAGTCGGCAGCGTGTTCGCCCTGCTGATGCTGATCATCCCCGGCACTCAAGGCGTCAACCGCTACGGCCCGCCACCGCCCCCCAACAGCACCGCAGTCAAGGTACTGGCCTGGTTGTTCCTGCTCATCCCCATCAGCGGCATCGTCGCTGCCATCGCCATTCCCCAGTATCAGGGCTATGTCGAGCGCGCCGCCGAGTATCAGGAGCAGTAATTCCCGACCATGCGCAGCTATGCATTGATCACCGGCGCGTCCAGCGGCATTGGCCTGGCCTTGGCCGAAGCCCTGGCACGCCGGGGGCGCAACCTGATCCTGGTGGCGCGCCGGCGTGATGCACTGGAAAGCATCGCCTGCGAGCTGGCCCAGCGCTTCGGCGTCGAGGTGCTGTTTCGTCTCTGCGACCTTAGCGAGCCGCTGCAATTGTCCGGTCTGCTACTGGAACTGGAAGAAGGCCAGTGGCATGTCGATCTGCTGGTGAACAACGCCGGCCTCGGCTGCGCAGGTCCGTTCCTGGAACAGGACTGGAGTCGCGAGCTGGAGCAACTGGAAGTCAACGTGCTGGCGCTGACCCGCCTGTGTCACGCACTCGGTCAGCGCATGGCCGAGCACGGCAGCGGGCAGATTCTCAACGTCGCCTCGGTCGCGGCCTTTCAGCCCGGCCCCTGGATGAGCAGCTACTACGCCAGCAAGGCCTATGTACTGAATTTTTCCGAGGGTTTGCGCGAGGAGCTGAGAGGCCGCGGCGTGCGTGTGTCAGTACTCTGTCCTGGCCCGACCCGCAGCGCCTTCTTCCGCGCAGCGCAGATGGACGTCGCGCGGATCGCCGGCAGCAAGCTGATGATGAGCGCCGAGGAAGTCGCGCTGATCACCGTTCGCGCACTGGAAAAGAACCGCGCCATCATCATTCCCGGCTGGCGCAACCGCCTGCTGGCCCTGAGTCCACGCCTCGCGCCGCGCTGGCTGGTACGCAAAATCAGTGGTCGCCTGAACCGCCACTTCACCGGCGCCTGATCAGCCGGCATTGACCGTGCGCCCATCGGCCCACTCTCGCAACGCCATCAAGCGCTCGGCCATCACCACCGACAGCGGCGCCGTGCTCTGCAGCGCGCGCAGCAGCAACCCCTGATCGACCGCCTGCTGCTGCGCCTGACCAGCGTACAGGGCGCTGACCACTGCCTGCTCAATCTCGGCACCCGAGTAGCCCTCGCTGGCAGCAGCCAGCTGCGCGAGATCGAAGCTGCCTGGTTCCAGTTCACGACGCTGCAGGTGGATACGGAAGATGTCGGCCCGCACCTCGGCACTGGGCAGGTCGACGAAGAACAGCTCGTCGAAGCGCCCCTTGCGGACCAGTTCCGGCGGCAGACGGTCGATGGCATTGGCCGTGGCCACCACGAACACTGGCGCCTTGCGCTCGGCCATCCAGGTCAGCAGGGTGCCAAGTACTCGTTGGCTCACGCCGCCATCGTGCTCGCCACTGGCAAGCCCTTTCTCCACCTCGTCCATCCACAGCACGCAGGGCGCCATCTGTTCGGCCAGGCGCAGCGCCTCACGCAGGTTGCGCTCGGTCTCGCCGAAGAATTTGTTGTACAGGCAGGCGAAGTCCAAACGCAGCAGCGGCAAGCCCCAGAGCCCGGCCACTGCCTTGGCCGCCAGGCTCTTGCCACCGCCCTGTACCCCGACCAGCATCACGCCTTTCGGCGCATCCAGGAGCTTGCCTTCGAGAAAGCCGGCCTGACGTTCGGCCAGCCAGCGCTTGAGGTTGACCAACCCGCCGACTTCGGCGAAGCGTGCAGTGTCGTATTCGAAGCTAAGCACGCCCTCCAGATCCAGCAGCTGGAACTTGGTCTTGTTCAGCTCGGGGATGTCTTCCTGGGTGATCGCGCCATCATCGCAAATCACGTTGCGCGCCAGCGCGCGTGCCTCGGCATGGCTGAGGCCGCGCAGGTTCTTCACCACCTGCTGCAAGGTGCGGTTGTCGGTACGCACGCGTACGCCGCGATTGCCTTCGCTCCAACGCGTCGCTTCGTCACGCACGATGCTCAGTAGCTCGTCTTCCGACGGCAGCGCGAGACTGAAACGAGCCGCGAAACGCTGTACTTCGGCAGGCAGCTTGAGCGCATGCGACACCAGCACCAGCGTCGGCTTGTGCGCGGCCTCGCTCATGGCGATTTCCTTGAGCAGGCGCACCAGCCTGGGGTTGTCATCGAGGAAGGGATGCAGGTCGCACATCACGTAGAGGTTCGGCTGCAGATCGGCCTTGATCATGCGCAGAGCGGCTTCGGGCTCCAGGGTCGGTGACTCGTCCACCGCTGCGCCGCCGAAACCCAGACGCTGCAGGCCTCGGTCACCGACCAGGTGTGCAGGCCGAGACCGCGTTTGATCGCCAAACCTGTCAGGGTTTCCAGCACGCGCAGCTCGTCCCAGGACTCGATCACCACCAGCTTGACCTTGGAATCCAGCACCAGTCCAAGATCATGAATATCGTTCTTCAACACCGACTCCTTGGGAGATTTGGCCAGCCAGGCACGCAGGGTTACCATCCGCGGCTTCACAGAATCGAGAACTTACCGCATGGGCCGCCTGAACATGCAGATCGTCGCTGGAGGCATCACGCCGTGCAAGTGCTGAAAGCGCGCTGCGTCACAGTATCCATGGCCATCGCAGCCGGCCTGCTGGTTAACCTGCCGGCCACTGCTAGCGAAACCATCAGCGACCCCTTGCCCGGGGGCGCTCAGGGCCCCGAAGTGGTGGTGATTCCGGCTGGCGAGTTCCGCATTGGCGATGCCAGCGGTCGCGGCAATGACAACGAGCGTCCGCAACGATCGATCAAGTTCGATCAAGCCTTCGCCATCGGCCGCTACGAAGTCACCTTCGCCGACTGGCAGAAGTACGCCGACGCCAACGGGCTGCCCACGCCTAACAACGAGGGCTGGGGCCTTTCGGCGCAGCGCCCGGTGATTCACGTGTCCTGGCGTGACGCTCACGCTTACACCCAGTGGTTGTCACGCGAGACGGGTGCGCGCTATCGCCTGCCGACCGAAGCCGAATGGGAGTATGCAGCGCGCGGAGGCAGCCAGAGCTACTACTGGTGGGGCGAGCAGCTCGACAGCAGCGAGCAGGCGCCACGCGCCCACTGCCGTGGTTGCGCCAGCTCGCGCCTGCTGCGCAACAAGACAGCCGCTGTTGGCCAGTTTCCGGCCAATGGCTTCGGCCTGCATGACACTGCAGGCAATGTCTGGGAATGGACAGCTTCCAACTACACGCAGCGCTTCGACGGCAGTGAAACGCAGAGTGCCGGCCTGCTCGACAATAGCCCGCGCGTGGTGCGCGGCGGCGGCTGGAACAGCGGCCCGGTCTACCTGCGCAGCAGCATGCGCGACCTCAAGCAACCGCATCACCGCGACTATGCCCTGGGCTTTCGCGTGCTGCGCGAGCTGCCCTGAACGCGGACGACCTGGCGACTTTGCAGTAGACTAGCGCTGTTGTTACCTCTGGAGGTGCCCCATGGCCAGCGAACGCCAGTATTCCCCCGTCGACCGCCTGCTACTGCAAGCCGATGCCGCGCTGCGCACGCTGCTGCCATTCAGCGGCGCGTCGAGTCGCCCCTCGCCTGCCATCGTGCAGAACGAGACCGAGCTGAGCAGTGAGGAGTCGCGTCATGTCGCCGGCCTGATGCGCATCAATCACACCGGTGAAGTGTGCGCCCAGGCGCTCTATCAGGGCCAGGCGCTGACCGCCAAGCTGCCGCAAGTGCGTAGCGCCATGGAGCATGCGGCCGATGAGGAAATCGACCACCTTGCTTGGTGCGAGCAGCGCATTCGTGAACTGGGTAGCCACCCGAGCGTGCTGAACCCGCTGTTTTACGGTCTGTCTTTCGGCGTTGGCGCCGTCGCCGGCCTGGTCAGTGATCGCGTCAGCCTCGGCTTTGTCGCCGCCACCGAGGATCAGGTGTGCAAACACCTGGACGAGCACCTGGAGCAACTGCCCGAGCATGATGCCAAGTCGCGCGCCATCCTCGAGCAGATGCGCATCGACGAACAGCAACATGCCAACAGTGCCCTGGCGGCGGGCGGCGTGCGCTTTCCGGCGCCGATCAAGTTCGGCATGACCTTGCTGTCGAAGGTGATGACCAAGAGCACCTACCGCATCTGAAACGAACGAGGGCGCCATTGGCGCCCTCGTCATTTTCAGCGAACCTCAGCCCAGCTCGACGATTTCGTAATCGTGGCTAATATCGACGCCGGCACGACCCAGCATGATCGAGGCCGAGCAGTACTTCTCCGCCGATAGCTCCACCGCCCTTTTCACCTGAGCCTCTTTCAGCCCACGGCCCTTGACCACGAAGTGCAGGTGGATCTTGGTAAACACCTTGGGCTCCTCGTCTGCACGCTCGGCATCCAGGAACACTTCGCAGCTTTCTACCGGCTGGCGGCCCTTACGCAGAATGCTGACCACATCGAAGTTGCTGCAGCCTCCGAGGCCGATCAGCAACATCTCCATCGGCCGAATACCGAGGTTACGACCACCGGCATCGGGTGGACCGTCCATCACCACGGCATGGCCACTACCGGACTCGCCGAGGAACAGAGCTTCACCGGCCCATTGCACACGCGCTTTCATCGTTCTTGGCTCCCAGAGTGGAAAAGTCCGGCAGATTAGCACAGCCGGGCAGCAGTCCGATGTGCGTCGATAACGCTAAAGTTCCGCCGGGTTATGTTACCCAGGTCGCAAAAAAGACCCCACTCATAGCGTGTCTGTTAAGCTGACGCCGGATTGCTGGCACACTTGGCCGGATAACAAATAAGAAATTGCCGTTGGACAAAGGCCTTCACTTTTCATATTCGGGACTCGGGCATGGTTGCTATTACCCTTACACCAAAAATCAAGAATCTCGACAAGCTTCTCGCGCACTGTCATCGCCGTCGTTACACCGCCAAAAGCACCATCATCTACGCAGGTGATCGCTGCGAAACCTTGTTCTTCATCGTCAAGGGCTCGGTCACCATCCTGATCGAGGATGACGATGGCCGTGAAATGATCATCGCCTATCTCAACTCTGGCGACTTTTTCGGCGAGATGGGCCTGTTCGAGAAAGATGGTTCAGAGAAGGAACGCAGCGCCTGGGTCCGCGCCAAGACCGAATGCGAAGTCGCGGAAATCAGCTACGCCAAGTTCCGCGAACTGACCCAGCAAGACCCCGAAATCCTCTTCGCCCTCGGCAGCCAGATGGCCGAACGCCTGCGCAATACTACGCGCAAGGTCGGCGACCTGGCCTTCCTCGATGTCACTGGCCGTGTTGCGCGTACTCTGCTCGACCTGTGCAAGCAGCCGGACGCCATGACTCATCCGGATGGCATGCAGATCAAGATCACCCGCCAGGAAATTGGACGCATCGTCGGTTGCTCACGGGAAATGGTCGGCCGCGTGCTCAAGTCCCTGGAAGAGCAAGGCCTGGTTCACGTCAAAGGCAAGACCATGGTGGTCTTCGGCACCCGCTGAACGGCCCCAATAGAAAAAGCCGGCTTGATTGCCTAATGCTGATCAGATAAGTTAGTCACCACCCCCTCCTACTTGCAGTAGAGGGGGCGCTTTTCGTAGGAGCCAGCTTGCTGGCGATGCTTTTTATGGCGGATCGCCGGCAAGCCGGCTCCTACAAAGATCGAGTGCAACGGCTTAACTGACTGGCATTAGGCTTGATTGCCGGCTTTTTTATGCGCGTTATTCCGGGTCCGCGCCGATTACTGCAGGCCGGCCGCGTTCGGGAAAGAACAGACGCTGCAATTCGCCGCCCGGGCTCTCGGCGCGCATAAAGGCCTCACCGACCAGAAAGGCATAGACCTCGTTGATCTCCATCAGCTCGACATCGGCGCGATTGAGAATGCCGCTTTCGGTCACCACCAGGCGATCACGCGGAATACGCGGCAGCAGGTCGAGGGTGGTTTCCAGGCTGACATCGAAGGTGTGCAGGTTGCGGTTGTTGATCCCCACCAGTGGTGTGTCCAACGTATTCAGCGCCCGCTCCAGCTCGGCGCCGTCATGCACCTCGACCAGCACGTCAAGGCCGACGTCCTTGGCCACCGAGGCCAGCTCGGCCATGCGCACGTCATCCAGGCAGGACACGATCAGCAGCACGCAGTCGGCACCGAGGGCGCGGGCTTCGACGATCTGGTACGGATCGACCATGAAGTCCTTGCGGATCACCGGCAGCGCACAAGCGGCGCGGGCCTGTTGCAGGTACTGGTCGGCACCCTGAAAGAAGTCGATATCGGTCAGCACCGACAGGCAGGTGGCGCCACCGGCCTCGTAGCTGCGGGCGATATCTGCCGGGACGAAGTCGGCGCGCAGCACACCCTTGCTCGGCGAGGCCTTCTTGATCTCGGCGATCACCGCCGGCTGCTTGCGCGCCGCCTGCTCGAGCAGTGCGCGGGCGAAGCCTCGCGGTGCGTCGGCACTGCGTGCAGCAGCCTCGACTTCGGCCAGGCTGACCTGGGCGCGCCGCGCCGCCACTTCCTCGAACTTACGGGCGACGATCTTCTCCAGTACGGTTGGTACGCTCACCCTTCGTTCTCCTGTTTGAATACCGCGGTAAAGGACACCAGCTCTTCCAGCTTCTCGCGCGCCAGGCCGGTGTGCAGGGCGTCATGCGCCAGCTGCATACCTTCGCGCAGGCTGCTGGCATGATCCGCAGCGTAGAGCGCCGCGCCAGCATTGAGCACGATCATATCGGCGGCCTTCTGACCGTTGTCGGTCTTGCGCCGGCCGAGGGCATCGTGGATCAGCGCCAGTGACTGCTCGGCGTTGTCGACGGTCAGGCCGATCAGGCTCTGACTCTTGATAGCGAAGTCCTCAGGCTGGATGCGGTACTCGCTGACCACGCCATTCTTCAGCTCGGCGACGAAGGTCGGCGCGGCCAGGCTGACCTCGTCCAGGCCGTCCTGCGCGTGCACCACCAGCACGTGCTCGCTGCCCAGACGCTGCAGCACTTCGGCCATCGGCCGGCACAGCGCCTGGCTGAACACGCCGATGACCTGATGCTTGGCGCCTGCCGGGTTGGTCATCGGGCCAAGCATGTTGAAGATGGTGCGCAGGCCCAGCTCGCGGCGCGGGCCGATGGCGTGCTTCATCGCCCCGTGATGAGACGGCGCGAACATGAAGCCGACGCCCACACTCTCGACGCAGCGCGCGACCTGCTCCGGCTTGAGCCCCAGGTAGACGCCGGCGGCTTCCAGCAGATCGGCGCTGCCACTCTTGCCGGAGACTGCGCGGTTGCCGTGCTTGGCCACCTTGCCACCGGCCGCAGCGACGACGAAAGCCGCCGCAGTGGAGACGTTGAAGATGTTCATGCCATCGCCACCGGTGCCGCAGGTGTCGACCAGCCGCTCGGCGTCGATCTTCACCGGCGAGGCCAGCTCACGCATGACGCTGGCGGCACCGACGATCTCGTCAATGGTCTCGCTCTTCATGCGCATGCCCATGAGAAAGGCGCCGATCTGCGCGTCGGTGCACTGGCCGGTCATGATCTCGCGCATGACCGCCTGCATTTCCTCGGTGGTCAGATCGAGCTGGGCGACGATGCGGCCCAGGGCTTCCTTGATATTCATGCGCGCACGCCTCCGGTCTGCTTGAGGAAGCTGGCGAACAGTTCGTGACCCTGCTCGGTGAGGATGGACTCGGGGTGGAACTGCACGCCCTCGACGTTCAGGGTCTTGTGGCGCAGGCCCATGATCTCGTCGACCGAGCCGTCTTCATGCTGCGTCCAGGCGGTGATTTCCAGGCAATCCGGCAGGGTCTCGCGCTTGACCACCAGGGAATGATAGCGGGTCACGGTGAGCGGGTTATTGAGGCCGGCGAACACGCCCTTGTCTGCATGGAACACCGGGCTGGTCTTGCCGTGCATCACCTGGCGCGCGCGCACCACCTCGCCGCCATAGGCCTGGCCGATGCTCTGATGGCCCAGGCAGACGCCGAGGATCGGCAGCTTGCCGGCGAAATGCAGGATGGCCTCGATGGACACGCCCGCTTCGGTCGGCGTACAGGGGCCGGGAGAGACGACGATGCGCTCGGGCTTGAGTGCTTCGATTTCAGCGATGGTCAGTTCGTCGTTGCGAATCACGTGCACATCAGCGCCCAGCTCACCCAGGTACTGCACGACGTTGTAGGTAAAGGAATCGTAGTTGTCGATCATCAGCAGCATGGTATGCATTGCCTCTTGATGTACTGCCTTGGTAGCCCCGAAGAACAGGTTTCACGCCCGAGCACGGCTCGAGGACAGGGGAAACAACGGGAGCGAACGATAACGAACCGGCCGGGCCGGCAAGGGAAAGGTCAGGCGCGCCAGCGCCAACGGGCCAGGGCCTTGAGGAGACGCATCAGAAGGGTGCTGCTGAAGGTCACAGGGGTATCTCGCTTCACGATTGCCGCACAGTAGCCCAGCTCATGGCCAGGCGCAACCGTGAACGGCGGTTCAACGTACGCGACGCGCATAAGCAGCCAGCACGGTGCGTTCGGACTGCACCAGGTAGGCATCAAGCGCCTGCGCAGCCTCCTGAACCTGACCGGCTTCGAGGCGCTGGAGAATTGCCGCATTCATGTCGATGTAGGGCGAATGAAGGAGCTCGGCATCGTTGAGCAGACCGAAGGCCAGGCGCAGCTCGGCGGACAGATGGGCATAGAAGGTATTGAGGCGCTCACTGTCGGCCAGTTCGACGATGGCGGCGTGAAACGCCATGTTGGCGGTCCCCGCGCCGCTCCAGTCCTGCGCCTCACGGCAACGTTCGGCTGCGGCCACGGCCTGTGCCATGCGCTGCACGGCGGGATGTTTGGGGTAGGCCTGAGCCAGTGCCTGACATTCGATGAACCGGCGCACTCGGTATATATCGATGATCGAGGCCATATCCGGTATGGCGACGAACACTCCACGATTGGGCTCGTGCTTGAGCAGACCTTCCTGGGTCAGCACACGGAAAGCTTCGCGCAGGGTATTGCGAGAAATATCCAGGCTTTCACTCAGCGCAGCCTCTGACAGGCGCTGACCAGGCACCAGCTCACCATCGACCAGCTTGCGGCGGATTTCGGCCGTCACTGTTTCGCCAAGAGTGCGCGGGTTGTCGGGCATGTCTTTGCTCATCGTTCCATCCATTGTGCTTGGTGGGGCTGCCGGGCTCGCAGATGCTCCATGAGTCCGCCCCCCGAAGCAAGCGCTGCCGGGTGTCACCAGTTGCACAGCAATGGAACACAATCGGGTAATTAGGTAACAAAACAGTGCATATTGATGAACCATAAAATATTTATTGTTGAACAATATGCTCAGCATTAATCAACAATACAGCCCGACTCGAAGGGTCTTGGCACAGTGATTGCCTTGTCATGGACAACAGATCCTCCCCCATCCAGGAGCGCCCCATGCAAGCCCAGACCACCGCTGACTTCGCCCGCTCACGCCGCTCATCATTGATCGCGGCCATTTTCCTGATGGCCACTTCGGCCATTGGCCCCGGCTTCATCACCCAGACCGCCACCTTCACAGCAACCATGGGCGCCGCCTTTGCCTTCGGCATCCTTGCTTCGATCCTCATCGACTTCGTTGTCCAGCTGAACGTCTGGCGTATCGTCACCCTGACCCGCATGCGCGCCTCGGACCTGGCCAACGCGGCAATTCCCGGTAGCGGCTATGTGCTGGCGGTGCTGGTGATCTTCGGCGGGCTGGTGTTCAACGTCGGCAACATCGCTGGTGCCGGCCTGGGCCTGAATGCGCTGATGGGGCTGGATCCGAAATGGGGCGGCGGCCTCAGTGCGCTCGTCGCCATCGGTATCTTCCTGTCCAAGCGCGCAGGCATCGCAGTTGACCGTCTGATCGTGGTGCTGGGCCTGCTGATGATCCTGCTCACCCTGTTCGTCGCCATCGCCTCCAATCCGCCCCTGGGCGAAGCGTTGCGCCAAACTGTGTGGCCGGACACGATCAACTTCGCCACCATCACCACCATCGTCGGCGGCACTGTGGGCGGCTATATCACCTACGCCGGCGCACACCGCCTGCTGGATCGCGGCCTGGTCGGCGAGGAGCATGTGAAGGAAGTTACCAAGGCAGCGCTGAGCGGTATCGCGGTTACCGGCGTAATGCGCTACATCCTGTTCCTGGCGATTCTCGGCGTAGCCGCCAGCGGCGTGGTCATCGACACCTCAGGCCAGGGCGCCAACCCGGCGGCACAAGCCTTCCAGGCGGCGGCGGGTCAACTCGGCCTGCGCGCTTTCGGCCTGGTGCTCTGGGCTGCGGCCATCACCAGCGTGATCGGCGCGGCCTATACCTCCATGTCCTTCATCACCGCCTTCATGCCTGGCATCAGCGAACGGGGGCGTAACCGCGCTACGGTGTTGTTCATTGCTCTGTCGCTGAGCGTTTATCTCATGCTCGGCACTGCGCCAGCCGCTCTGCTGGTGTTCGCTGGCGGCTTCAACGGCCTGATTCTGCCGATTGGCCTGAGCATCTTCGTCTACGTCGGCTGGCGTCGATCCGACCTGATGGGCGGCTACCACTATCCACGCTGGCTGCTGACCCTGGGTGCCGTTACCTGCATCCTGACCTGGTACATGGCGGTCAAATCGGTCGGCCCGATTTTCGCCTTCCTCAACGTGGCCTGACTCCAGGAGACCCAACATGCCAACCATCGACCTCAACAGCGACCTGGGCGAGAGCTTCGGCCAGTGGTGCATGGGCGACGATGCCGCAATGCTCGACATCGTCACCAGCGCCAACGTCGCCTGTGGTTTCCACGCCGGCGACCCGGCCGGCATCCTGCGTACCCTCAGGGCCGCAGCGGCCAAGGGCGTGACCATCGGCGCCCATGTCGCCTACCCGGACCTGGTCGGCTTCGGCCGCCGCAACATGGATATCGCCAGCTTTGATCTGACTGCCGACGTGATCTACCAGATCGGCGCCCTGCAGGCCCTGGCCACTGCCGCCGGTACATCGGTGCGCTACGTGAAGCCCCATGGCGCGCTGTACAACACCATCGCCCACGACACACGCCAGGCCCTGGCGGTGATCGAGGCGATCCGCGCCGTCGATGCACGCCTGGTGCTGGTCGCCCTGGCCGGCTCGCCGCTGATCGAGCTGGCGCGCCACGAAGGCCTGACCTGCATCGCCGAAGCCTTTGCCGACCGCGCTTACACGCCAACGGGCGCCTTGGTGTCGCGCCGCGAGCCAGGCGCCGTGCTGCACGACGCCGAGCAGGTGGCCCAACGCATGCTGCGCCTGGTGCAGACCGGTGAGATCGAAGCCATCGACGGCAGCGTCACGCGCATCGAAGCCGACTCCATCTGCGTGCACGGCGACAGCCCCGGTGCCATCCAGATGGCCCGCGAGGTGCGCCAGTTGCTGGAGCAGTCCGGCGTATCCCTGCAATCCTTCGCCGGAGCCGCCCGATGAACACCATCCAACGCGCCCAGCAGGCGGCCATTGCAGCCGCCCGCCAGGCCCGCGCCGAGTACCGCAACGGCCGCGTCGCGCCTACGGCCGGTATCGCGCCGGGCATGACCCAGGCCAACCTGATCGCCCTGCCCCGCGACTGGGCCTATGACTTTCTGCTCTACGCCCAGCGCAACCCCAAGGCCTGCCCGGTGCTCGACGTGAGTGACGCCGGCAGCCCGCACACGGTACTGGCAGAAGGCGCCGACCTGCGCACCGATCTGCCGCTGTACCGCATCTGGCGCGATGGCAAGCTGGCCGAGGAAGTCAGCGACGCCACCGCTGCCTGGGCCGAACACACGGACATGGTGACCTTCCTGATTGGCTGCAGCTTCACCTTCGAGACCGGCCTGCAGGAGGCCGGCATCGAGGTACGGCACATAGCAGATGGCTGCAACGTACCGATGTACCGTACCAACCGCGCCTGCCGTCCGGCGGGTCGCCTGCATGGCGAGATGGTCGTGTCGATGCGGCCGATCCCGGCGGATCGCGTGGCCGAGGCGGCCGGCATTTCCGGGCGTTATCCTTCGGTGCACGGCGCACCGGTGCATATCGGCGAGCCGGATCGGCTCGGCATCAAAGACCTGCACAAGCCGGATTTCGGCGACGCGGTGCGTATCGAGCCCGGCGAGGTGCCGGTGTTCTGGGCCTGCGGCGTGACGCCCCAGGCGGCGGTCATGGCCTCCGGCGTGCCCTTCGCGATCACCCACTCGCCGGGCCATATGTTCATCACCGACGTGCCTGACAGCACGTACCACGTATAGGACAAGCCCGTGCGTTTTCTCCCCGCCAACCTCGATACGTTGCTCGTCGAACTGGCCGATCTCGACGAAACCCTGGCGCTGTTCGCTGCACTGCAGGCCGAGCCCATCGCCGGGGTCGAGGAAATCGTCCCGGCGGCCCGTACCCTGCTGATCCAGTACCGGCCCAGCGCCATCGACCGCCAGGCATTGATCGACGATCTCGCCGGCCGCGACCTGAGCCGGCGCAGCGCCCGCGACAGCCGCTGCGTGGAAATCCCCGTGCACTACAACGGCGAGGATCTCGACGAGGTCGCAAGCCTGCTCGGCATCAGCCGTGAAGAAGTGGTGCGCCGCCACACCAGCGCCGATTACGAAGTGGCCTTCTGCGGCTTCGCCCCCGGCTTCGGCTACCTGACCGGCGGTGCCGACTTCCAGGTGCCGCGCCGGCAGACCCCGCGTACGCGCATCCCGGCTGGTGCCGTGGCCCTGGCCGGCAATTTCAGTGGCATCTACCCCAAGGCCAGCCCCGGTGGCTGGCAGATCATCGGCGTCACGCCGTTGCAGATGTGGGATTTGCAGCGCGACGAGCCGGCTCTGCTGCGCCCTGGCTACAAGGTGCGTTTTGTGGATGCCGGCCCGCTGCCGGCAGGTGGTCTGCCCGCCCATAAACAAACGACAGCCAGCAAGCCGCCGGCCGGTGCCCATCTTGAAATTCTCAGCCCCGGCCTGCAAACGGTGCTGCAGGATCTTGGCCGCGCAGGTCATACCGACCAGGGCGTGTCGATGTCCGGCGCCCTGGATCGCGGTGCCCTACGCGCGGCCAATCGCACAGTGGGCAATGACTCGGCCTGCGCCTGCCTGGAAGTGGTGCTCGGCGGTCTGAGCTTCCTCTGCCACGGTCGCACGCTCATCGCCATTACCGGCGCGCAAACGCCCATCACCGTCACCACTGCCAGCGGCCTGCAATGGCAGCCCGGTAATTACCAGCCCATCGAACTGGACGACGGCGACCGCGTCAGCCTCGGCGCGCCCCAGGCCGGGCTGCGCAGTTACCTGGCGATTCGCGGCGGTTTTCAGGTGGCGCCGGTGCTGGGCAGTTTGTCCTATGACAGCCTGGCACAGGTCGGACCGCCGCCGCTCAAGGCTGGCGACCGTCTTGCCTTCGACGCAATCAGCGCTGGCACCAGCGTCTCTATCAGCGAAGGCCCGGCATTCGAGCTGCCGACCAGCAAGGACGTGATCACCCTGGATGTAGTGATGGGCCCGCGCAGCGACTGGTTCACCCCGGCGGCCATCGAACGCCTGAGCAGCCAGCTGTGGCGTGTCACCCCGCAATCCAACCGGGTCGGCATTCGCCTCGAGGGCGAGGTGCCGCTGGAGCGCTGCAACCATGACGAGTTGCCCAGCGAAGGCACTTCACTGGGCGCCATCCAGGTGCCCGCGAGCGGCCAGCCGGTGCTGTTTCTCGCCGACCACCCGCTGACCGGCGGCTACCCGGTGATCGCCGCCGTGGCCAGCCACCATCTGGATCTGGCCGGGCAAATCCCGATCAACGCGCAGATTCGCTTCAACCCAATCGAGGCGTTCGCCGAACTGCAGGCCGACGTACTCCTTACCACTGCCGACGCGAAAGAGATCCCATGAAAAAAGTATTGATCGCCAACCGTGGTGAAATCGCCGTGCGTATCGCCCGCGCCTGCCGTGATTACGGTGTAGCCTCCGTGGCCGTGTACGCCAATGCCGATATCGACGCCCTGCATGTGCGCCAGGCCGACGAAGCCTATGGGCTGGACGGCGAGCGCCCGGCCGACACCTACCTGAACATCGACAAGCTGCTGGCCATCGCCAAGCGCGCCGGTGCCGATGCCGTGCACCCCGGCTACGGCTTTCTCTCCGAGCGTGCCGACTTCGCCCGCGCCGTACAAGGCGCCGGGCTGATCTGGATCGGCCCGAACCCGGAAACCATCGATGTGCTCGGCGACAAGGTCGAAGCTCGCAAGCTCGCCCAGCAGGTCGGCGCGCCCCTGGTGGCCGGCACGCCCGGCCCGGTGCAGAGCGCCGCCGAGGTGCTGGCCTTCGCCGAACAGCATGGCCTGCCGATCGCCATCAAGGCCGCATTCGGCGGCGGCGGACGCGGCATGAAGGTCGCCTGGCGCATGGACGAAGTGGCCGAACTGTATGCCTCGGCGGTGCGTGAAGCCGAAGCCGCCTTCGGGCGCGGCGAATGCTTCGTCGAGCAGTTCCTCGACCGCCCGCGCCACATCGAAGCCCAGGTGATCGCCGATAGCCACGGCAACGTGGTGGTGGTCGGCACCCGCGACTGCTCGCTGCAACGCCGCAACCAGAAGCTGGTGGAAGAAGCGCCAGCACCGTTCATCACCGATGAGCAGCGCCAGCGCATTCACCAGTCCGCCCACGCCATCTGTGCGAAGGCCGGCTATGTCGGCGCCGGCACCGTGGAATACCTGCTCAGCGCCGATGGCACACTGTCATTCCTGGAGGTGAACACCCGCCTGCAGGTCGAACACCCGGTCACCGAGGAAACCGCCGGCGTCGATCTGGTCATCGAGCAATTGCGCATTGCCGACGACCTGCCGCTGTCGTTCAGTGAAACACCGACGCCACGCGGCCACAGCTTCGAGTTCCGCATCAACGCCGAGGATGCCGGCAAGGGCTTTCTGCCCACCCCCGGCAAGATCAGCGAATTCCGCGCCCCGAGCGGCCCCGGTGTGCGCCTGGACAGCGGCGTGGAAAGCGGCTCCAGCGTGCCTGGCACCTTCGACTCGATGATGGCCAAGCTGATCGTCACCGGCGCCACCCGCGAACAGGCCATCGCCCGCGCGCGCCGCGCCCTGGCCGAGTTCCAGATCGAGGGCATCGCCTCGGTACTGCCCTTCCACCGCGCGGTGATGGATCACGACGATTTCACCGGCGGGCACTTCGCCGTGCACACGCGCTGGATCGAAACCGACTTCGCCAAGCAGATCACCCTGGCACCGCGCACCTTGCCAGTGGCCGGAGAGGCGGTGCTGCGCACCTTTATCGAGATCGATGGCAAGCGCCATGAACTGGGCCTGCCGAGCGCGCTGCTGCAAGGCCTGGCGCCATTGGGAGGTAACGTCCAGGCGGCGCCTCAGGCCTCGGCACATGCCGCCGAAAAAGGCCTGGTCAGCGCACCGATCTCCGGCAACCTGCATGCCTGGCTGGCCGAGGACGGCGCCCAGGTCAAAGCCGGCGACGTGATCGCGGTGATGGAGGCGATGAAGATGGAAACCCAGGTCACCGCGCCGACGGACGGCACCCTGCGCATTCGTGAGCAGGCCGGCGCTTATCTGGACGCCGGAGCGGCGCTGGCCAAGCTCGAGGGCTGAGATCGGCCCCAGGTATCACTGCGCTCCACCCAGGCTGCGGTTTGTCTGTAGGAGCCGGCTTGCCGGCGATGCTCTTAAAACGTATCGCCAGCAAGCCGGCTCCTACATCAAAACGACTTATGCTGCCTCAGCGCGAGCCCTGTTCCGCCAGCGCCACGGCCTTGAACATGGCGCGGCGCTTGTTCAGGGTTTCTTCCCACTCCAGCGCGGGCACCGAGTCGGCGACGATGCCGGCGCCGGCCTGCACGTGCAGCTCGCCGTCCTTGATCACGGCGGTGCGGATGGCGATGGCGGTATCCATGTTGCCGTTCCAGGCGTAGTAGCCGACTGCACCGCCGTAGACGCCGCGTTTGACCGGCTCCAGCTCGTCGATGATTTCCATCGCGCGGATCTTCGGCGCACCGGACAACGTGCCGGCCGGCAGGATGGCGCGCAGGGCATCCATCGAAGTCAGGCCTTTTTTCAGCTCGCCGGTGACGTTGGAAACGATGTGCATGACGTTGGAGTAGCGCTCGATGACCATCTTCTCGGTCAGTTTCACCGAGCCGATTTCCGAGACGCGACCAGTGTCGTTGCGGCCCAGGTCGATGAGCATCAGGTGCTCGGCGACTTCCTTGGCATCGGCCAGCAGATCTTCTTCCAGCGCCAGGTCCTGCTCCTCGGTGGCGCCGCGCGGGCGAGTGCCGGCGATGGGCCGCACGGTGACCAGGTTGTCTTCGACGCGCACCAGCACTTCCGGCGACGAGCCGACGACGTGGAAGTCGCCGAAGTTGAAGAAGTACATGTACGGCGTCGGGTTGATGCAGCGCAGCGCGCGGTACAGATCGATGGGCGCGGCCTTGAACGGAATCGACATGCGCTGGGAAATCACCACCTGCATGCAGTCGCCAGCGAGGATGTAATCCTTGATGGCGCTGACCGAGCGTTCGTAGTCCTCGCGGCTGAAGCTGGAGCGGAACGCCGGCTCCGCGCCTGCCGGCTTGTTCAGATCCACACCCAGACGCGGTGTGAACGGCTGACGCAGCTTGTGCAGGATGTCCTGCAGCTGCTGCTGACCACGCTCGAAGGCGTCCGCCTCGGCCGGGTCAGCCAGCACGATGGCGTGCATCTTGCCCGCCAGGTTGTCGAACACCACCACGGCATCGGAGACGTTGAGCAGAATGTCCGGCGTGCCCAGCGCATCGGGGTTCCCCCCGGCAGCCAGCTTGGGCTCGACGTAACGCACGCTGTCATAGGCGAAGTAACCGACCAGGCCACCATTGAAACGCGGCAACCCGGCGATGGTCGGCACCTTGTAGCGCGCCTTGAACTGCTCGACGAAGGCCAGCGGATCGGCGCACTCGTGACGCTCGACCTCGACGCCGTCGGTGGTGATCACCACCTCATGTCCGTGCACACGCAGCACGGTGCGCGCCGGCAGGCCGATGATCGAGTAACGTCCCCACTTTTCGCCGCCCTGCACGGACTCCAGCAGGTAGGAGTTGGGCGCATCGGCCAGTTTCAGGTAGATCGACAGCGGCGTGTCGAAGTCGGCGATGGTTTCGCAGGCAAGCGGAATGCGGTTGTAGCCTTCAGCGGCTAAACGCAGGAATTCTTCATGGGTCATGATCAGCCTCATGGCTCGGGGTAAACGGTCGGGTGCAAACGGGCCGCGCAGCGGCGGCAGGACGGGATCAGGCGCGCCAGCGCCAACGGGCCAGAGCCTTGATCACTTTCATCCAGAGTTTGCAGCTGACCACCACGGTGCGATCTCGACAGGCGGGGAATAGGGAGAGCGACCAAGGTAGCGCAGCCGCTCAGGCTAAGCAACCCGTAGGAGCCCGCTTGCGGGCGATCAACCGAATCATCGCCCGCAAGCGGGCTCCTACGCACAAATGCGATTACAGCAACTCAGCCAGGCTATGGACCACCAGACTCGGCTCTTCCTCGGCAATCGGGCGACCATGGTTGTAGCCATAGCTCACTGCGATGCACGGTACGCCCGCAGCGCGCGCGGCCAGCACGTCGTTGCGCGAGTCGCCGATGAACAACGCTTGCGCCGCCTCCACCCCAGCCAGGCGCATCACCTGCAGCAACGCCGCCGGGTCAGGCTTCTGCTGCGGCAAGGTATCGCCACCAATGATCCAGCGGAAATAACCACCGAGGCCGACCTGCTCCAGCAACGGCGCGACGAAACGCTCCGGCTTGTTGGTCACCACGGCGAGTTCGACAGCCGCCGTGCTCAGCGCTTCGAGCAGCTCATGCACACCGGGATAGAGCGCGGTCAAGTGATGACAGTCGGCGTAGATATCGAGAAAGCGCGCCAGCGCCTCTTCCGTCTCGGCTTCACCCACGGCCGAATGATCCAGACCACCGGCCAGGGCACGGCGCACCAATACCCGTGCGCCATTGCCGACCCAGTCACGGACCTTTTCAACGCCAGCAGGTGCACGCCCCATTTCGACCAGCATGCGGTCAACGGCTTCAGCCAGGTCAGGCACCGAGTCAATCAGCGTGCCGTCCAGGTCGAACATCACCAGGCGCGGCAGCTCACCGGCGCACAGCGCGCGCAGCGGTTTCATCCACGCACCTGGGCCAGTTCGGCACGCATGGCGTCGATCACGGTTTTGTAGTCCGGCTGGTTGAAGATCGCCGAGCCGGCGACGAAGGTGTCGGCGCCCGCCTCGGCGATCTGGCGGATGTTCTGCACGTTGACGCCGCCGTCGATTTCCAGGCGGATCTCGCGACCGCTGGCGTCGATCAGCGCACGCGCTTCACGCAGCTTGTCGAGGGTGCCGGGGATGAACTTCTGCCCGCCAAAGCCGGGGTTGACGCTCATCAGCAGGATCATGTCGACCTTGTCCATCACGTACTTGAGCACGTCCAGCGGAGTGGCCGGATTGAACACCAGACCCGCCTTGGCGCCGCCGGCCTTGATCAGTTGCAGCGAGCGGTCGACGTGCTCGGAGGCTTCCGGGTGGAAGGTGATGTACGAGGCGCCGGCCTCGATGAAGTCGCCGATGATGCGATCCACCGGCTTGACCATCAGGTGTGCGTCGATCGGCGCGGTGATGCCGTACTTGCGCAGCGCCGCGCAGACCATCGGGCCGATGGTCAGGTTGGGCACGTAGTGGTTGTCCATGACATCGAAGTGGACGATGTCCGCACCGGCGGCGAGTACGTTGTCCACTTCTTCACCCAGGCGGGCGAAGTCGGCGGAAAGGATCGACGGGGCGATGGCGAAGGGTTGCATGGCGCACCTCTGAGAACCGATTTGGGATCTCGCGAGCTAGAGCCGGGCTAGGCAAAAACTGGCGAGAACGTAACGAAGTGAAGTAACAGCCGCAGGCTGGCCCGTAGGGGGAGCGCAGCGAATCAAGCGGAGTTTACTGAAGTAAATGAGCATTCCGAGCCTGTTTTTAACGACGGCTGGCCGACGCGCAGCAGATCGCAAACGGTTCGTAGTGCTGGATAACGGTGGCGCGCATTGTAACGGCTGTGGCGCCCTTGATCGACAAGCGCAGGAGACAGGACAGGGACCGTGGGAGGGGCTTTAGCCGCGTCTGGCCTTGTGCCAAGCCAGTCGCAGCTAAAGCCCCTCCCACAATAGCGACCTGATTCAAATACCGCCGAGGCAGAGGTACTTAATCTCCAGGTACTCATCCAGGCCGTACTTGGAGCCTTCGCGGCCCAGCCCTGAAGCCTTCATACCGCCAAATGGCGCTACCTCGTTGGAGATCAGCCCGGTGTTGATGCCGACCATGCCGTACTCCAGCGCTTCGGCGACACGGAAGGTGCGCCCCAAGTCGCGGGTATAGAAGTAGCCGGCCAGGCCGAACTCGGTGTCGTTGGCCTGGCGTACCACCTCGGCTTCGTCGTTGAAGCGGAACAGTGGCGCCAGCGGACCGAAGGTTTCTTCACGGGCCACACGCATATCAGGGGTGACGTCGGTGATGACCGTCGGCTCGAAAAAGTGCCCGCCCAGCTCATGCGCCTTGCCGCCCTGCAGCACCTTGGCGCCCTTCTCCAGCGCATCGGCCAGATGCGCCTGCACCTTGGCCACGGCATTACCGTCGATCAACGGCCCAATGACGACGCCTGCTTCATCACCCGGGCCAACCCGCAGTTTGGCCACGGCCGCAGCCAGCTTTTCGGCAAAGGCATCGTAGACGGCCTCGTGTACATACAGGCGATTGGCGCAGACGCAGGTCTGCCCGGCGTTGCGGTACTTGGCCACCAGCGCGCCTTCGACCGCTGCGTCGAGATCGGCATCCTCGAAGACGATGAACGGCGCATTGCCGCCCAGCTCCAGCGAAAGTTTCTTCAGGGTCGGAGCGCATTGCTCCATCAGCTTGATGCCAACGCCGGTGGAGCCGGTGAACGACAACTTGCGCACGATGGGGTTGGCGCACAGCTCGGCGCCGACTTCGCGGGAACGCTCGGCATCGGCCGGCAGTACGCTGAACAGCCCGGCCGGGATGCCCGCGCGCTCGGCCAGCACAGCCAGCGCCAGGGCACTGAACGGTGTCTGCGGCGCCGGCTTGAGCACCATGGCGCAGCCAGCGGCCAGCGCCGGACCGGCCTTGCGGGTGATCATCGCTGCCGGGAAGTTCCAGGGCGTGATCGCCGCGGTCACGCCAATGGGCTCCTTGGTCACGATCAGGCGCTTGTCCGGCTGGTGGCCTGGGATGGTGTCGCCGTAGACGCGCTTGGCTTCCTCGGCGAACCATTCGATGAAGGATGCCGCGTAAAGCACCTCACCGCGCGCCTCGGTCAGCGGCTTACCCTGCTCGGCCGTCATGATCCGCGCCAGATCTTCCTGATTGGCCAGCATCAACTCGTACCATTTGCGCAGCCGCGCCGCGCGCTCCTTGGCGGTCAGTGCGCGCCAGGCCGGCTGAGCAGCCTGGGCGGCCTCGATGGCGCGGCGGGTTTCGTCGGCGCCCAGGTTGGGCACGAAACCCAGCGATTGGTCATTGGCCGGGTTGAAGATTTCCGTGGCACTCCCATCGGGTGCATCGCACCACTTGCCGTCGATATAGGCCTGGTGGCGCAGCAGATCGGGATCGTTGAGTTGCATAAGTCGCTCCTGCAGTTGAGCGCACTCGGCGCCCAACTGACATATTCAATCGAAAGGAATCACTCGGCCGGCGGCAGATCCTTGGTGAAGGTCTGGTCGTTCTCGCCACGGAAGAAACGGGTGCCGTAGATCAGCAGGCACAGTCCCAGGCCGATGGCGAATGCCCAGCCGGCACCCTTGATCGCCAGTACCGCGCCGATCACGCCGGCAATGCCCAGGTCACGCTGGCTGCGCACCTCCATGATGCCCAGGCGCACGCTGACGTAGCCCTGGATCAGCAGGGTCAGCGCCAGCGCCACACCGAGAATCGGCTGCACCAGGGTCACCACCGGCAACAGCAGCAGACCGGTGTTGGTGCCCCAACGGAACGAGCCGACGCCGCCGTAGATGGATTTCATCGCCTTGGCGCCACCCTTGAAGCGTTCGGTGATCACCACCTGCATGGCGGACCACTGCGGACCACACATGGCCACGTCCGGCCCGAAGATGCTCATGAAGGCATTGCGCCCACCGAAGATCAGGTGCGAGCGGTCGGGGTTGAAGTCGACCTTCTCGTCACGGCGCACATGGTCGGCTTCGCCGAGGATCGCCTTGGCGCCGAGCACGTCGCCGAACACCACCAGATAGGCGGCGAACACGGTGGGAATGGCGGTGATGAACATCATCAGCGGCGGCATGCCCAGACCGAACACCGTGTATTCGTTGAACAGGGTGACGAAGTCCGGCTGGCTGATGCCCCACTCGATGCTGGGCCAGGGTGCCTCACCGAAGATCGGCGCGACGATCACCGCCAGCAGGATGATCGGGAAGATGCCCAGCTTGGCGAAGTTCCACCAGAAGCGGTTGCGCTTCTTCAGCTCCTGGAAATGGATGGAAAACACCAGGTAAAAGGCGATGCCGATGGCAATGGAAATGGTCCAGGGGAAGGCATCGAAACGGCCGCCTTCCTTGAACACCGTCACCACCGCACTGAGGCCGGCGCCCATGATGATGCCGGCCTTGAGCGCGGAAGGCACCAGCGACACCACCTTGCGCGCCATGCCCGTCATACCGAGGCTGATGGAGAATATCCCCAGCATTAACTGGAAGGCAATCAGCGCATGCACCCGCTCCGGGCCCTCCGGAAACTGGCTGCAGTAGGCCATGAGCAGTGGAATCGCCGGGGTGATCCAGCCGGGCACCACGGGATCACCCAGCAAGTGGTGAGTGAGGTAGAGCAGGCCATTGAGTATGACCACCGCCAGCGCCACCTCGAAGGGCATGCCGAGGAATTCGGTCATCAGCGGAATCGCCGCCAGATCCACCGCGCACATGAGCAGGCCCTGCATGTAGTCGGAGATTTCAAAGCGGTAATGAATGAAAGGCAGACGCACCTTGAATGGCCCCACCGGCCAGTAGGGGGCTTCCACACCAAGGTCTTGTTGATGCAGTTCGGACATTTGAGTCACCCAGCTTTATTAGAGTTGTATTTCAGCCGGCCCCAGTACACTGGGGCCTTTCATCTTCGTTGCGGTAATCAGTAGGCGGCGCGGTAGATCTGCTCGATATCGCCGGCCGTCAGGCGCCGCGGATTGTTGCGCATCAGGCGGTCGATCTTGCTGGCCTCTTCGGCCATGGCCGGGATGGCATCTTCCGGCACGCCGAAGCTGCGCATGCCCTTGGGAATGTCGACGCTGGCGCACAGCTCGGCCATGGCCTCGACGGCCAGGTCGGCGGCGGCCTTGTCGCTCAGGCCATGGGTTTGCACACCGAGAGCAGCAGCGATCTCGGCCATGCGCTCGACGCAGGCCAGCTTGTTCCAGGCCATCACGTAAGGCAGCAGCAAGGCATTGCTGACGCCATGAGCGATATTGAAGCGACCGCCCAGCGGATAGGCCAGCGCATGCACGGCGCCCACGCCGGCATTGCCGAAGGCCATACCGGCCATCAGGCTGGCGGTGGCCATGTCTTCGCGAGCGAGCAGGTCAGCCGGATTGGCATAGGCCTTGGGCAACGCCTTGGCGATCAGCTTGATGGCGCCGATGGCCAGGGCGTCGGTGATCGGCGAGGCATTCACCGACAGGTAGGACTCCACCGCGTGCACCAAGGCATCGACGCCACTGGCGGCGGTCACGCCACGCGGGCAGGTCAGGGTCATCAGCGGGCTAACCAGGGCCACGTCGGGCAGCAGGTAATCGCTGACGATGCCCTTTTTCAGTTGCGCCTGCTTGTCGGAGAGGATCGACACATTGGTCACTTCCGAGCCGGTGCCAGCAGTGGTCGGAATGGCAATCAGCGGCGGGCCTTTACGCTTGATCTGATCGACGCCGAACAACTCTTCCAATGCACCGTCATGCCCGACATAGCCAGCCACCGCCTTGGCGATATCGATGGCGCTGCCGCCACCGACGCCGATCAGGCCATCGTGGCCGCCGTCGCGATAGACCTTGGCGCAGGCTTCGACGATGGCGATCTCCGGCTCCGGCTCGACACCGTCATAGATGCCATAGCGGCGCTCGCCGAGTTGCTTGAGGACATGCTCGACCGTACCGGACTTGATCAGGATGGTGTCGGTGACGATCAGCGGATTGGTGATATTCAGTCGAGACAGTTCGAGAGCCAGTTGCTCCACGGCACCCTGGCCGGTCAGCAGCTTGTTGGCGATCTTGAATGCGGCAGTGTTCATCAGCAGGCCCCTTGTGCGTTGTTGTGCTGAGCGGGTTCGGGGCTTGCCATAGCCATTCCTGTGCCAGCTCGCCGAAAGCGGCGTGCTAGAAGGCTTGCGTCGATTTGTCACAGCGTGCAGCGGGTTGCGCTTGATCAGAAAACCAATCAAATGAGCCTTTTACGATCCATTTTCCAATCAACCCTGCTCCCAGCGCTTCATCTTCTGCACCAGGGTCGCCTGGCTCATACCGAGCACCTTGGCCGCTTCGCGGGTGGTCTTGTGCTGCATCAGCGCACGGCGGATGAGGCGCCGTTCAAGGTTCTCCACCTGCTTGCGCAATGGCAGCAGGTCGTCTTCGCCTGCGTCGCTGCGGGCGGTGCGCATCTCCTCCGGCAGGTCGAACAGCTCGATGCGTTCGCCACTGCAGGTGACCACCAAGCGCTCGACCAGATTGATCAGTTCACGAATGTTGCCGGGCCAGGCGTAGTCGGTCAGTGCATCGAGCGCTTCGAGTTCCCAGCTCAGCGCTCGACCATAACGCTGGTTGAACTCGGCCAGGTAGAAATCCAGCAGCGGCTGAATTTCCTCGGGGCGCTCGCGCAAAGCGGGGATGTGGATCGGCACCACGTTGAGCCGGTAGTAGAGGTCGGCGCGAAAACGCCCCTCGGCGACCATCGTGCGCAGGTCATGGTGGGTGGCGGTGATGATGCGCACGTCCACCTCCTTCAACTCCAGGCCACCAACCGGAATGAAGCGGCTCTCCTCGATCACCTTGAGCAGCTTGACCTGCAGCGGCAGCGGCAGATCACCGATCTCATCGAGAAAGACCGTGCCCTGGTGCGCCAGTTCCAGCAGACCGCGCTTGCCCTTGCTGCCGGCGCCGGTAAACGCACCCGGTACGTAGCCGAACAACTCGGCCTCGATCAGGTTCTCCGGCAGCGCACCGCAGTTCAGCGCCAGAAACGGCTGCGCCGCGCGCGGGCTGCTCTTGTGAATGTACTGGGCGATCAGGGTCTTGCCGACGCCGGTTTCCCCTTGCAGCAGCACCTTCACGTCGCTGGCCGCGACCTGCCGCGCCTGCATGAAGACTCGCCCCGAAGCCGGCTTGTCGGCGACCGGGGAGGCATCGAGCAGGTCGTCACGCTGACCGGCATGCAGCTTGGCCGTGCTGTTGCGCAGCTGCTTGAGTTGCTGCAGCTCGTCGCGCTCGTGCTTCATGCGCAGCAGCTCGGTCATGTCGCGCACGGTACTGACCACGTAGCGCACGCGTCCATCGGCGGCGAAGATCGGCGTACCACTGACCAGCAGGCGTTTGCCCTGGCTTACGCTCTGCATCAGCGACAGCGCCTTGCCTTCCTTGAGCACACGCAAGGACACCGACTGCGAGATCACACCCTGCTCTACCAGCGCCTGCATGTGCTGGCCGACGACATCCTCGGCACGCAGCCCGGTCAGGCGCTCATAGGCACTGTTGACCTTTAGGGTGATGCCATCGGCGTCGGTGATGTAGACGCCATCGTGCAACGCGTCGATCAGTTCACGAAAACCGGGATCATCGAAGTCCATCTGGCCGCCTTGTTGGGACAGGAGAAACTGCACATTCTACGCCCGAAAACGAGCAAGGCCCCGCCGGTTTCCCAGCGAGGCCCTGAACATACAACTGCGGCGATCTATTCCGGCATCGAAGTGCGTAGCTTCTCGCTACGCCCACGCAGCCACTCCAGAGTCAGCAGCAGCAACACCGAGAAGCCGATCAGCAGGGTCGCCGCGGCAGCGATGGTTGGCGACAGGTTCTCGCGGATGCCGCTGAACATCTGCCGCGGCAGGGTGGCCTGCTCGGGGCCGGCGAGGAACAGGGTCACCACCACTTCGTCGAACGAGGTGGCGAAGGCGAACAGCGCACCGGAGATCACGCCCGGCGCGATCAGCGGCAGGGTCACCCGGCGAAACGCCGTCAATGGCGAGGCGCCGAGACTGGCGGCGGCACGCACCAGGTTGTGGTTGAAGCCCTGCAGCGTCGCCGACACGGTGATGATCACGAACGGCACGCCGAGCACTGCGTGCACCAGGATCAGCGACAGGTAGCTGTTGCCCATGCCCAGCGGGGCGAAGAACAGGTAGCTGGCAACACCGATGATCACCACCGGGACGATCATCGGCGAGATCAGCAGGCTCATCACCAGGGCCTTGCCACGGAACTCGCCACGGGTCAGGCCAATGGCGGCCAGGGTGCCGAAGACCATGGCCAACAGGGTGGCGGCCGGGGCGATGATCAGGCTGTTCTTCAGTGAGCGCATCCAGTCGGCGGACATGAAGAAGTCTTCGTACCAGCGCAGCGAGAAGCCCTGCAGCGGGTAGACCAGGAAGGTTCCGGAGTTGAACGACAACGGCACGATCACCAGCACCGGCAGGATCAGAAACAGCAGCACCAGGCCGCAGAGAATGCGCAGACCGTAGTACCAGAGGCGCTCGACGGGGGACATGTAGGGGCTGAGCATGGCTGTGACTCCATTTAGCGTTTAGCTCCCCTCTACCATTTATGGGAGAGGGGCTGGGGGAGAGGGCGCTCTTCATGCGCCCTCCTCCCGTGTTCGGTTACCGAGAAGCAGTGGTGCCGAAACAAGCACCCTCTCCCGCCCTTCGGGCACCCTCTCCCATAAATGGGAGAGGGGCATCAGGTGGTCTGCTGCGCAGACCGTGTTTATCCAAGCCTCAGCTTGCTGGCGCCGACCAGCCAGCTGTACACCACGTAGAGCACCAGCGTCGCGGCCAGCAGCAGGCCGCCGAGGGCCGTGGCCATGCCCCAGTTGATGGTGGTGTTGGTGTAGAAGGCGACGAAATAGCTGATCATCTGGTCGTTCGGGCTGCCCAGCAGCGCCGGGGTGATGTAGTAGCCAATCGACAGGATGAACACCAGCAGGCAACCGGCGCCGACACCGGCCAGGGTCTGCGGGAAATACACCCGCCAGAAGCTGGCGAACGGGTGGCAGCCGAGTGACACCGCCGCACGCATGTAGCTGGGCGAGATGCCCTTCATCACGCTGTAGATCGGCAGGATCATGAACGGCAGCATGATGTGCACCATGGCCACGTACACGCCGCTGCGGTTGAACACCAGTTGCAGCGGTTGCTCGATGATGCCCAGCGATATCAGCGCGCTGTTGATCAACCCTCCTGACTGCAGCAACACGATCCAGGCCGCCACCCGCACCAGAATCGAGGTCCAGAACGGCAGCAGCACCAGAATCATCAGCAGGTTGCCCTGCCGCGTCGGCAGGTTGGCCAGCAGGTAGGCCAGCGGGTAAGCCAGCACCAGGCAGATGGCGGTGATCACCAGGCTCATCCAGAAGGTACGGGCGAAGATGTCCAGATAGATGGCCTGATCCGGCGTGGCCTTGGCCAGTTCGCCGAGGTCGTCGATGCGGTGATCGAGCGCGGCCAACAGGTAATAGGGGGTGACCGACGAGGCATTGCGGCGGATCACCTGCCAGTAGGCGGGATCACCCCAGCGCTCGTCCATATCGAGGAAGGCCTCCTGGTAGGACGCCGGTTCCTCGCTTAGCGGCAGTTTGCGCGCGGTGGCGCTGACCAGGCTGCGAAAGCCCGCCAGTTCCATGTTCAGGCGCTTGGACAGATCGCCCAGGCTCTGGTTACGCCGTGCCTCGAGCATATCACTGGCAATCGCCCGGTATACCGCCTCATCCGGCAGGCCACGGCCATCCCAGGCAGCAATCGCCTCGACGGTGCGCGGCAGGCTGCCGACCACTTCCGGGTTGTCCACACTGCGCAGCAGCAAGGCGCCGATGGGCAGCAGGAAGGTCAGCAAGAGAAACAGCAACAGCGGCAGGATCAGCGCCTTGGACTTCAGGCGATTGAAACGCTCGGCACGGGCCAGTCGCTGCTTCAGGCTTGGCCCGGGCAAATCATTGGCAGGCAGTACGGCGGCCATGGACAACTCCGCAAGCTAAGGCCGCATCTGGCGGCAGAAATTCGGGGATACGACAAACATCGATTGGGCAGCTCTGCCCCCTCATCCGGCGCTATGCGCCACCTTCTCCCGCAGGAGAAGGGGACGAGGAAGGCGTCGCTGCGCGACGCACGGGTTAACGGGCCGCCCAGGCGTTGAAACGCTGCTCCAGCTGCTCGCCGTAGTCAGCCCAGAAGGTCACGTCGATGGCCACCTGGTTGGCGATGTTTTCCGGGGTGGTCGGCATCAGGCTCAGACGCTCCGGCGCCAGCAGCTCGATGGCCTGCTTGTTGGCCGGGCCGTAGGCGATGTTCTCCGAGTAGGTCTTCTGCGCTTCGGGTTTGACCGAGAAGGCGATGAACTGCTTGGCCAGCTCGGCGTTCTTGGCGCCACGCGGAATGGCCCAGGAGTCGAAGTCGTAGATGCCGCCGTTCCACACTACTTGTAGGTTGCTCTCGCCCTGCACCGCCGCGATGCGGCCGTTGTAGGCCGAGCTCATCACCACGTCACCGGAAGCGAGATACTGCGGCGGCTGCGCGCCGGCCTCCCACCACTGGATATTGGGCTTGAGTTCGTCAAGTTTCTTGAACGCACGATCCTGGCCTTCCTTGCTGGCCAGCACCTTGTATACGTCCTTGACCGGCACGCCGTCGGCCATCAGGGCGAATTCCAGGGTGTACTTGGCGCCCTTGCGCAGGCCGCGCTTGCCCGGGAATTTCGCTACATCCCAGAAATCGGACCAACTGGTCGGTGCGGCGCTCATTTTGTCGGCGTTGTAGGCCAATACCGTGGACCACACGAAGAAGCCCACGCCGCACGGCTGGATGGCGCCGTCGATGAAGTTGGCTTCATCGCCGAACTGGGCCGGCTCGAGCTCCTCGAACAGACCTTCGTCGCAACCGCGGGCCAGCTCCGGCGACTCCACCTCCACCAGATCCCAGCTCACGCTGCGGGTGTCGACCATGGCTTTGACCTTGGCCATTTCACCGTTGTATTCGCCGCCCAGCACCTTGTTGCCGGTTTCCTTCTCGAAAGGTTCGTAGAAGGCCTTGACCTGCGCCGCCTTGTTCGCGCCGCCGAAGGAAACCACGGTTAGATCCACCGCCAGTGCCGGCATGGCACAGCTAACGCCCAGGGCCAACGCCGCGAGCTTCAGGGATTTCGTCATTCTTATCAGCTCCTCTGTGTTACGGGGGTAAAGGTGAAGCACTGCGCGAAAGGCTCACTCGACTTGGAGTGGATCCAGCGCGCGGACATGCTCGACAGACCAGCCGAGCGGAACCAGGTCACCAACCGCCAGCGCCGGATCGAGTTCGGCCACGGGTTGCTTGACGTAGAAATCGGATTTGCCGCAGACCTCCAGGCGGATGCGCACGTGGTCGCCCAGGTAGATGAACTCGGCGATGCGCCCGGAGAAGCGGTTCGGGCAGGCCTCGCTGTGGCCGTTGAGGCGAATGCGCTCGGGGCGGATCGACAGGCTCACCGCCTCACCGACGGCGCCGACGTTGACCGCTGTGGCGCGCACTTCCTCACCGCGCGCCAGGCGCACCACGCACTGCTCGCCATCGCGACTGACCAGCTCGCCAGCCAGACGATTGTTCTCGCCGATGAACTGGGCAACGAAGGTGTTGTGCGGCGCTTCGTAGAGTTCGCGCGGCGGGGCGATCTGCTGGATCTCGCCCTGATGGAACACAGCCACGCGGTCGGACATGGTCAGCGCCTCGCCCTGGTCGTGGGTGACGTAGACCACGGTTACGCCCAGGCGCTGGTGCAGGTGCTTGATCTCCATCTGCATGTGTTCGCGCAGTTGCTTGTCCAGCGCGCCGAGGGGTTCGTCCATCAGCACCAGCTGCGGCTCGAACACCAGCGCACGGGCCAGGGCCACACGCTGCTGCTGACCACCGGAAAGCTGGCCGGGGTAACGGTTGCGGAACGAATCGAGCTGCACCATCGACAGGGCGCGTTTGACCCGCTCGCTGATATCGGTGCGCGACATGCCACGCACGCTCAGCGGGAAGGCCAGGTTCTCGGCCACGGTCATGTGCGGGAACAGCGCGTAGTTCTGGAACACCATGCCGATGTCGCGCTTGTGCGGCGGCAGTTTGTTCAGCGAGCGGCCATCGAGGAGGATTTCGCCAGCGGTCGGCGTCTCGAAACCGGCCAGCATCATCAGGCTGGTGGTCTTGCCGGAACCGGACGGGCCGAGCAGGGTCAGAAACTCACCCTTGCGGATATCCAGGTTGAGGTCTTTGACGATCAGCGTTTCGCCGTCATAGCTCTTCTGTACGCCACGGAAGCTCACCAGTACATCGTTTGCCATCACACCACACCCTTGTTCTTGTCTCAGGCCGATGACTCAAGAGTAGGTTGACAAGACCGGGTGAAAAATCGGGCGGGATGACAAGCTGATATCAGGCGCGAGGAAATTCTTGTGTAGGGATTGCCCTACAAATTCCGAGTAATCGCATCGGTTATACAGCGCATGAAAACCGTGGGAGCGGCTTCAGCCGCGAAGCTCCGGTGGGCGATTCATCGCGACTGAAGCGGAGTGCCGCCCAGCCGCTCCTACGAAAGCGGTCGCTCAGACCAGGCGATGCTCCATGGCGTAACGCACCAGATCCGCCATCGAATGCGCGCCAAGCTTCTGCATCAGGCGCGCCTTGTGTGTGCTCACGGTCTTGTTGCTGATCGCCAGGTGCAGGGCAATGTCGTTGACGCCCTCGCCGCGCACCAGGCGCTCGAATACCGAAAACTCGCGTTCGGAAAGCTGCGCGTGGGGCGGGCGCGAGTCGGTCAGGCCGACCTCGAAGACCATGCGGTCGGCCAGCGCCGGGTCGATATAGCGACCACCACTGGCCACCTTGCGAATCGCGGTGATCAGCAGCGCCGGGTCGCTGTCCTTGGTGGCATAACCGGCGGCACCAGCCTTGAGCGCACGCGCCGCCATCTGCGCCTCGTCGTGCATCGACAGCACCAGAATCGCCGGGGCCTCGGTCAGCGCACGGATACGCGGAATGGCCTCCAAACCGTTGACACCGGGCATGGAGATATCCAGCAGCACCACGTCGCAAGGCGTGCGCCGCAGCACCTCGAGCAATTGCTCGCCGTTACATGCCTCGCCCGCTACCTCGAGATCGCGTGCCATGCCGATCAGTTGCTTGATGCCTTCCCGCACTATGGTGTGGTCTTCGGCTACCAGTACCCGAATCACGCTGCGATCTCCTCTTCCAGATTGATGCGCGCGCACAGGGTAGTGCCCTCGCCCGGCTGGCTGTCAATCTGCAACTGGCCACCAAGCATGAGCATGCGCTCCTGCATGCCGACCAGGCCGAAAGATTGCCCCGGCTTGCGCAGCACCGGATCGAAGCCCTTGCCATCGTCGACCACCGACAGACACAGGCTGCCGCACTCCTGCCACAAACGCACCTCGACGCTGTGCGCGCCAGCGTGGCGCATGATGTTGGTCAGCGCCTCCTGGAGGATGCGGAACAGGCCGATGGCCTGGGCATCCGGCAGATGCGGCAGGTGCTCCGGCACTTCGACCAGGCAAGGAATCTGCGTGCGCTCCTCGAAGCGCCGCACTTGCCACTCGATGGCAGAGGCAATGCCGGCATCGAGAATCGGCGGGCGCAGCGCCGTAGCCACATCACGCACCAGTTGGAACAGCTGGGCGATCAGACGCTTCATGCTCGCCAGGCGTTCGTCCAGTTCAGGCATCTGCCCGGCGCAGACCAGCTCGCACATCGCCGTCTCCAGTTTGAGCACAGTCAATACCTGACCCAGCTCGTCGTGCACTTCGCGGGCAATACGCGCCTTCTCTTCCTCACGCACGCTTTCCAGGTGCGCCGATAGTTCGCGCAGACGCGCCCGCGAATGGCCAGTGCCAGCTCGGCCAGCTTGTTCTCGGTGATATCCCAGAGGATGCCGTCCCACACCACCCGGCCATTGCCCAGCGGACGCGCGGTGGTACGAATGTCCGCCCACAGCACCTCCTGCTCGGCGGTGAGGATGCGCCCCTGCCAGTACCAGTCGCTTTCGCCTTCCAGCGCCAGCGTCTGGCTGTTCAGATAGCTGTTCAGATCCTGCGGATGTACCAGGCTGCGGATGCCGCGCTCCTCACGCTGCAGCTCCTGCGCCGGCCAGCCGACCATCTCCTGGCTGGCCTCGCTGATGTAGGCAAAGTTGACCACCGCTCCCGGCCCGGCGCGCTCCAGGCGGAACACCAGGCCGGGCACGTTGCCGGCGATGCCCTTGAAGCGCGCCTCGCTCTCCTCCAATGCCGCACGAGCGCGACGGCGTTCGGTGACGTCGCTGAGAAACACCACCAGGTACTCGGCCTGGCGATAGCGTAGGAAACTCAGCGATACGTCAGCCGGCATGCGGCTGCCATCGGCGCGCAGGCAGTCGACCTCAAAGCTGGGTGAACCCTCGTCCTGCTCGCGCACGCGCTTCCACAGGTTGAGCCAGCGGTCCATATGCAGGCCGGGTTCCAACTGACTCAATGGCTTGTCCACCAGCTCACCGGGGGTGTAGCCGAGCATGCGCTCGGCAGCGCGGTTGGCGTAGCGCAGGTGACTGTCCCAGTTGACCCAGAGAATGCCCACCGTGCTGTGATCGATAGAGAACTGGCTCAGGCGCAATGCCTCGGCGGCCTGCTGGTGACGATCCAGCTCGCCACGCGCGCTCAGCAGCCCGCGCTCGAGCAAACGCGTCTGCTGTCGTTGCCGATAAAGCGCGGTTGCCCCCAGCATCAGCAGCAGGCCGAAAAATAGTGCGAGCGTCTTCCAGAAGCCGACGAAATCGGTGGACTGTGGATAGCGCAAAGGCATCCAGGTGTCGCGCAACTCCTCCAGTTCGCGCGCCGGCAGCGCCTTCAGGGTCTGATCGACGATACCGGACAACAGCGCTTGATCGCGGCGCGTGGCCAGGCGCAGGAGCTGCGGCAAACCGATGTCGCCAACGATGCTCAGGCTGGAGAAACGTGATTCGCGCAGCAACAGGCTGAGGCTCGCCTCGTCCAGCACCGCATAGCTGACCTCCTGATTCAGCACCAGCAACAGCGCCGAACGCTCCGAAGGCGTCGCCCGCAGACGCAGGTTGGTATGAGTGCGCTCCAGATATTCGGCAGCCTGGCTCGGCGAGCGCAGGGCCACCATCTGCTCCAGCGGCAACTGGTCGAGGTCCACCGCACCATTGCCGCTGCGCTCGCCGACCACCAGATGCGGTACTCGCAGGTAAGGCATGGAGTAATGCCAGATGCGCAGGCCGGCCGGCGTCTGCTGCAGGCCTGGCGCCAGATCCACCTCGCCCGCACTGGCGGCCCGTTCCAGGGCCTCCAGATTCGGATACAGGCGCCAGTCAGGCGCGACGCCCATGCCTTCGAGCAGGCGCTGCATCAGTTCGACATTGGCGCCCGTCAGTTGCCGGTTCTGGCCACGCAGAACCCAGGGCGCCTGCTGGATCAAACCCACGCGCAGCACGGGATGCTCCTTGAGCCAGGCGCGCTGTTCGGCATCGAAAGCCGGGCGCAATGGCATGCGCGCGCTCTCGGCCCAGGCGGTGGAAACAGCCAGCATCAGCAGGAGGGCGAGGGAACGAAGAAGGGAATTCATGCACGGCGAATCCGCTGACGCGATCCCCTACCTTACTCCAGTCTTGCGCCAATCGCCTGACAAAAGCGGAGCCCGGCATTAGGCTCTGTAGCAGACGATCAGGAGCCTCATCGATGCGCCTTCATTCACTAGCACTGCTCGGTTTCTGCCTGCTCTCCTGTCCCGCGGCCTGGGCCGAGGAGCCGGCCGAGGATGCGCCGGCTGATAGCGCCGACGCCCCCGCGGCGAGCGAACGTCCGCTGTTGCCCGAACGCAGCATCAGCGACGCGCAGACGCTGGAGCAACGTCTGGACAAACGTGAGCAGCAGATGCTGCAGGCCGGCGCCGAAAGTTTTCTCGCCCTGTGGCTGCCAGCCAACGTCGGCGAGCCCAGTGGTGCGGTGATTCTGCTGCCCGGTGATGTGGAAAACGCCGACGGCGCCGCCGCGATCGGCCCGCTGCGGCGCAAGCTGCCCGACGCCGGTTGGCACAGCCTGAGCCTGACGCTGCCGGATCCGGACGGTGACCCGCTGCCACTGCGCACTGCCGCCACTGCAACAGCGGCACCGCAAAGCGATACCACCATTACCGAGAGCGCTCCTGCCATCGAGAGCGCGTCCGACGCGACCGTAGACGAGGCTGCACAACCTGCGGGCAGCGGCGCGATCAGCCCGGAGCAACGGCGTCTGGCGCATGCCGGGCGGGTGATGGCGCGCATCGATGCCGCCATCGCCTTCGCCAACCAGCAGCAGGCCAGGGCTATCGTCCTCCTCGGTCATGGCAGTGGCGCTTACTGGGCTGCGCGCTACCTGAGCGAGCGCCAGCCGGACAACGTGCAGAATCTGCTGATGGTGGCAGCCGAACTACCTGCCGGTTTCGCGCCGCCACTGGATGAGATGGTCGCGCAGCTGGCCGTGGCCACCGGCGACTTCTTCTACAAGGACCAAGCCACCGACCGCATGGCTGCGTTGAAACGCCTGCAGGCGAGCAAGCGCGCCAAGCTGCCCAACTACATCCAGGTAGCGATGAAAGCCCTGCCGGGCAATCTGGACGTGCAGCACGAACAACTCTATCGCCGCCTGCGTGGCTGGCTGCAGAAGCACACCAACGCCACAGGCAGCTAGCCTAGCGGATACCCCGGCGCTGACGAATCAACGCATAGGCCTGATGCAGTTGACGCGTGGTGTCGGTGGCTTCACGAATGCGCTCAGGCGAAGCGCCGGAGCCGGCCAGTTTGTCCGGGTGATGGCGGCTGAGCAGGCGCCGGTAGGCGCGCTTGATCTGCTCAGGCTCGCTGCCTTCATTGACGCCCAACAGGCGCAGCGCCTCCTGGTAATTGCCGCCAGCCGGTGCCGGCTGCTGACTGCGACGCGGCGCGTATTCCGCGCCCAGGCTATCGAGCCGGGCGCTGTCCCAGCCGAGCCACTTGCCCCAGAGCAGAATCAGCTCATGCTCGCTGGGCGACACCCGTCCATCGACCCAGGCCATGCGCCAGCAGGCCCGCAGCATGGCATCGGCACGCTCGCGTTGACGCTGCAGCGGCGCACGCAGGTTGTCACGCCCGGTCTTGCCACGGGCAAAGGCCTCGATGGCACGTCGCTGAGCCGCAGCGTCCAACCCCAGCCTTTGCATTTCCGAGCGTGCCTGCTGGATATGACTCTGCACCACCCGGCCGTCACTCTTGGCCAGACGCCCCAGCATCAGAAACAGCAGGTCGTCATCCGACGGCGCAGCACGACCGCCCAGACGCTCGCGCAGATTGTCCCAACCATGCAGGCGCAGACGACGATCCAGCACCTGCCCGAGCAGACCGCCCAGCAGTGCGCCAGGGATGCTGGCCAGGGCGAGTCCGGCCGCTGCCCCGAGCATGGTGGCCGGCCACAACACCTAGCGTGCCTCCTGTAGCAAACGCTCGACTTCGGCCAGACGCTCGTGCGTACCGACATCGACCCAGCAGCCACCATAATGCTCGCCACTGACCTGCCCGGCCGCCATCGCCTCACGCAGCAGCGGCGCCAGCTTGAAGGCGCCGGGCTGAGAAGAGCCGAACAGACGCGGGTGTAGCACGGCGAGACCGCTATAGGTCAACCGCTCGCCTGTCGCCTCGCCGTCATGGACCTGACCTGCCGCGAGAATGAAATCGCCCTGCGGGTGATGGGCCGGGTTATCCACCAGCACCAGATGCGCCAGACCGACAAGCGGCTGGCGCAGCGCGGTGAAGGGGTAGTCGGTGAAGACATCGCCATTGACCACCAGAAATGGCTCGGCACCCAACAGCGGCAGCGCCTTGAAGATGCCGCCCCCCGTTTCCAGCGGCTCACCTTCGGGGGAATAGACGATACGCACGCCGAAGCGCGAGCCATCGCCGAGGTAGTCCTCGATCTGCCGGCCTAGCCAGGCGTGGTTGATCACCAGCTCGGTGAAGCCTGCAGCAGCCAGGGCGCGGATGTGGTACTCGATCAACGGCACGCCCGCCACCTGCACCAGCGGTTTTGGCGTATGCAGCGTCAAAGGACGCATGCGCTCGCCCTTGCCCGCCGCGAGGATCATCGCCTTCATGCACGTACCCCTTCATCTTTCGCCAGGCTGGCGAACAGCTCTCCCAACTCGGCAAGCTCCGGCCGGCGCGCCAGCACAGCTTCTATATAAGAGAAGAAACGCGGCACATCGCCGAGATACTTGGGCTTGCCATCGCGGTGGCAGATGCGCGCGAAGATGCCGATGACCTTGAGGTGGCGCTGCACACCCATCAGATCGCTGGCGCGCAGAAAGTCGTCGAACGAGGCCTGCACCGGAATGCCCGCCGCCCTGGCACGCTGCCAATAATCCTGCAGCCAGGCGTGCACGCGCGCCTCGGGCCAGCTGAGAAAGGCATCCTTGAACAGGCAGGTGATGTCGTAGGTGACCGGGCCGTTAACGGCATCCTGGAAATCCAGCACGCCGGGGTTGGGCGAGCTCTGCATCAGGTTGCGCGGCATGAAGTCGCGGTGCACGACCACCTTGGGCTGCGCCAGGGCGCTGTCGATCAACAGGCGACTGATACGCTGCCAGGCGGCGTCCTGCTCGGGTGTAAAGGTAAGCCCCAGGTGGCATTGTACGTACCATTCGGGAAACAGCTGCAACTCACGACGCAGCAACGCCTCGTCGTAATGCGGCAGGTGGCTGTCGAGGGGCAAACGCTGCTGCTGCAGCAAGGCCTCGATGGCATCGTCGAACAACTCGTCGGCATTGTCTTCGTTGATTACATCCAGGTAGGTCTGCCGGCCCAGATCATCGAGTATCAGGAAGCCCCGCTCGAGATCGGCAGCCAGCACCTGCGGCACATGCACGCCAGCGCTGGCCAGCAGAGCCGCGATACGCACGAAGGGCTCGCAGTTTTCCTGCGGCGGCGGCGCATCCATCAAAATCAGGCTGCGCTCACCGGCCTGCCAACGAAAATAGCGGCGAAAGCTGGCGTCGCTGCTGGCGGGAGTGAGCTCGGCCTCAGGCACCACTCCCCATTCGTGTGCTGCGAAGAGGGGGGGCAGTTGCTCGGCGAGCCAGGTTTGCAGCTGTTGCAGACGTACATCGTGTTCCGACATCAAGGGGTCTCCGACGGCGCTAGCCGTTGCGCGGGTCATGCTTTATTATCCAGCATCTTTTTCAGCCCATCGAGAGGCGTGCGGCCCCTGGGCCGATAGCGCGCAGGAAGCCCGGACTAACAAGATGGCAGTAAAATACCCCGCGTTCCGCAAGAAATTCCCGCTGCTGGTCACCGGCAGCCTCCTGGCCTTACAGCCCGCGTTCAGCCTACAGTCCTTTGCCGCCGAGCAATACGATTGCCAGGCGTCGCCCACGGGCGGCTGGGCCTGCGCGCCGAAATCAGTGGCCAGCGCCCTGCCCCCGCGCCCTGTGCACAGCCGTGATGCTGTCAGCACCGGTGGTGCCAGCAGCGAGGCGGTAGCCAAGCAGGAGGCTGCCCCGGTGCTGGTCACCGAAAGCAAGGGCCGCGCCCTCGCCTCGCGCAGCCCCGATTACAGTCACTTGGACTGGGTCCCGCGCGATAAGTTGACTGCCGCGCAACTGGCCGAGGCCGGTCCTTACTGTGCAGGCGCCTACGTCGAGCCGCTGCGTCCGGGTATGGATGACACCACGCCGCTGGACGAGTCGCCGATGTACGTTTCCGCCAAGGCCTCGCGCTTCGAGCAGGAAAAGCAGATCGCCACCCTCGCCGGTGACGTCGTCCTGCGCCAATCCGGCATGCAGGTCGAGGCCGACGAAGCCAGCCTGCACCAGACGGAAAACCGTGGCGAGCTGGTCGGCAACGTGCGCCTGCGCGACAAGGGCACCCTGGTGGTCGGCGACCGTGCCGAACTGCAGCTGGATAATGGTGAAGCCCGTATCGACAATGCCGAATACGTGATGCACCAGGCTCACGTGCGTGGCAGTGCGCTCTACGCCAAGCGCGAAGAGACCGCGATCATCCGTCTAAAGGATGGTACCTACACCCGCTGCGAGCCGGGCGACAATGCCTGGCACCTGAAGGGCAACAACGTCACCCTGAACCCGGCCACCGGCTTCGGCACCGCGACCAACGTAACGCTGCGGGTCAAGGACATTCCGGTGTTCTACACCCCGTACATCTACTTCCCGATCGATGATCGCCGCCAGTCCGGCTTCCTGCCGCCGAGCTTCGGCACGTCGAGCAGCAACGGCTTCTCGCTGCAAACGCCGTACTACTTCAACCTGGCGCCGAACTACGACGCCACGCTGTACCCGACCTACATGGCCAAACGCGGCCTGCTGATGGAAGGTGAGTTCCGCTACCTGACCGAGAGCAGCGAAGGCCAGGTCGGCGCCGCCTACCTCGATGACAGCGAAGACGAACGCAAACTGCAGTCCGAGTACAAAGATCAGCGCTGGATGTACAGCTGGCAGCACAAGCAGGGCTTGAACTCGCGCCTGCTCGCCGAAGTCGACTACACCGATATCAGCGACCCGTACTACTTCCAGGATCTCGATACCGATCTGGGCATCGACAAGCAAACTTACGTTAACCAACGCGGTACGCTGACCTATCGTGGTGACAGTTACCGCGCGCGGCTGAACCTGCATGCCTACGAACTGGCCAATATCACCGATGTGACGCCGTATGACCGTCTGCCGCAGATCACCCTGGATGGCAAGCTGCCGTTCAATCCGGGTGGTCTGGACTTCACCTACGGTACCGAGTACGTACGGTTTGATCGCAACCTGCGTTCTGGCAACTACATCAACAAAAACGGTGTTGACGAGGGTCTGTACTACGACGGGCGCCTCACCGGCCTGAATCGCGCTGACGGCGAACGCTTGCACTTGGAGCCTGGCGTAAGCTTGCCGCTGGATTGGACTTGGGGGTTTATCAAGCCTCAGATCAAATACATGCAGACTCAATATGACCTGAGCCTCGACAGTGTTGGTAAAAATAGTCTGCTCCCAGAACAGCAATACAAATCCTCCCAGAATCGTGGTGTAGGCCTGTTCAGCGTCGACAGCGGCCTATACTTTGATCGTGACACCCAGCTGTTCGGCCAAAACTTCCGTCAGACCCTGGAACCACGCGCGTTCTATCTGTACGTACCGGAAGAAGACCAGACCGATATCCCGGTCTTCGATACAGGCGAGCCAACCTTCAGCTACGCCTCGCTGTGGCGTGAAAATCGCTTTAGCGGCAAGGATCGCATCGGTGACGAGAACAAGCTGTCGCTGGGCGTGACCAGCCGATGGATCGAGCCGAACGGCTTCGAGCGCCAGCGCTTCAGCATCGGCCAGGCCTTCTACTTCGAAGATCGCAAGGTACAACTGGCGGGCATTGATTACCGCGTTCGCCCGGATGCAACCTCGGATGTATCGCCTTACGCACTGGAGTACCTGTATCGCTTCAATCGCGACTGGCGCTTTTCCTCGACCTTCAACTGGGATCCGGACCAGCACGCCACCCGCTCGGGTAGCGCAATGTTCCACTACCAGCCAGAGGCCAACCCGAACAAGGTCGTCAACCTCGGCTATCGCTATCGTAACGACACCGTACGTTATGACCGTGACAGCGGCACCTGGACCACCAACCCGGACTACGGCACCCGAACAATTTCCGATGGCGCTGGCGGTACGATCGAGAACCCCAACTACATCAAGAACTATTACAAGATCGACCAGCATGACTTCTCCGTCATCTGGCCACTTGCGCCACAGTGGAGCCTGATCTCGCGCTGGCAGTACGACTATGGCCGCAACCGTACCCTCGAAGCCTTCGGTGGTTTCGAGTACGACAGCTGCTGCTGGAAGCTGCGCCTGATCAACCGTTACTGGATCGATTACGACGAAGTCAGCCTCAACCCATCGCGCAACGACGAGCCGGATCGCGGCATCTTCCTGCAGATCGTCCTCAAGGGCCTCGGTGGCGTTGTGGGCAACAAGGTGGAAACTTTCCTCGACCAAGGCATTCAAGGTTACCGTGAACGTGAAGACCAAGCTTTCTGATCGCCTGCGCCCCCTGCTATTGGGCGCAGCACTGCTGGCGGCAACGGCTCAGGCCCAGGTTCGCCCACTGGATCGCGTCGTGGCCATCGTCGACAACGACGTGGTCATGCAGAGCCAGCTCGACGCTCGCCTGCGTGAAGTGCAACAGACCATCGACAAGCGCGGTGGCGCCCTGCCTCCGGAGAATGTACTCAGCCAGCAAGTGCTCGAACGCCTGATCATCGAGAACATCCAGCTGCAGATCGGCGAGCGCTCCGGCATTCGTATCACCGACGAAGAGCTGAACCAGGCCATGAGCACCATCGCCCAGCGCAACGGCATGAGCCTGGAGCAGTTCCGCGAAGCGCTGGCTCGTGATGGCCTGTCCTATGCCGATGCCCGTGATCAGGTGCGTCGCGAGATGATCATCAGCCGTGTGCGTCAGCGCCGCGTGGCCGAACGCATCCAGGTCACCGACCAGGAAGTGCAGAACTTCCTCGCCTCCGACCTGGGCAAGATGCAGCTGTCGGAAGAGTTCCGTCTGGCCAACATCCTGATTCCAGTTCCCGAGGGCGCGTCCTCCAGTGAAATCCAGGCCGCCGAGCGGCAGGCGCAGGAGGTGTATCAGCAGCTGCAGCAAGGCGCAGACTTCGCCCAACTGGCGATTTCCCGTTCGGCCAGTGAAAACGCGCTGGAAGGCGGCGAGATGGGCTGGCGTAAAGCCGGTCAGCTGCCGCCACCGTTCGACAACATGATCAGCCAGCTGAACCCGGGCGAAGTCACCGAGCCGGTGCGCACGCCGGGTGGTTTCATCATCCTCAAACTGATCGAGAAACGTGGTGGCGATACTCAGGTGCGTGACGAAGTGCATGTTCGCCACATTCTGATCAAGCCCAGCGAGATTCGCAGCGAAGAAGAAACCCGTCGCCTGGCCGAGCGCCTGTACCAGCGCATCGTCGATGGCGAGGACTTCGCCGAACTGGCGAAGAACTTCTCGGAAGATCCGGGTTCTGCACTCAATGGCGGCGACCTGAACTGGATCGACCCCGAGGCGCTGGTGCCCGAATTCCGCGAAGTGATGAACAACACTGCCAGCGGCGAGCTGTCCAAGCCGTTCAAGAGCCCGTACGGCTGGCACGTGCTGCAAGTCATGGGCCGCCGCGCTACCGATAACAGCGCGCAGTTCCGCGAGCAACAGGCCGCAAACCTGCTGCGTAACCGCAAGTACGACGAAGAGCTGCAGGCCTGGCTGCGCCAGATCCGCGACGAAGCCTACGTCGAGATCAAGCTGTAATAGCGGTATTGCTCCAAAAGCCCGGCCAAGTGCCGGGCTTTTTCGTTATTGGCCCGGCAGCGTAAACTGACGCCCCAGCCCGCACAGAGAGCGACCATGACTGCGCAGCACTGCTTTGCCCTCACACCTGGCGAGCCCGCCGGTATCGGCCCCGATCTCTGCCTGCTGCTGGCCCAGCAGGCGCAGCCAGCGCCTCTGGTCGCCATCGCCAGCCGCGAGCTACTGGCAGAACGCGCTAAGCAACTGGGGCTGAATATCGAATTGCTGACCGTCGGCCCGCAGCAATGGCCAAACAGCCCCGCAGCGGCTGGCGGCCTCTACGTCTGGGATACGCCCCTGGCGACACCTGCCGTCCCCGGCAAACTGACGCCCGCCAATGCTGCCTATGTGCTGCAGACCCTCACCCGCGCTGGCCAAGGCTGCCTGGACGGGACATTTGCCGGAATGATCACCGCCCCCGTACACAAAGGTGTGATCAACGAAGCGGGTATCGCCTTCTCTGGTCACACCGAGTTTCTCGCCGAACTGACCCACACCCAGCAGGTGGTGATGATGCTGGCGACCCGCGGCTTGCGCGTCGCGCTGGTCACCACTCACCTGCCACTGAAGGATGTCGCAGCCGCCATCACCGCCGAACGCCTGGAGCGTGTGACGCGCATCCTGCATGCCGATCTGCAAAGCAAGTTCGGTATCGCCGAGCCGCGCATCCTGGTCTGCGGCCTCAATCCGCACGCCGGCGAAGGCGGGCATCTAGGACGTGAGGAAATCGAGATCATCGAACCGACGCTGGAGCGTCTGCGCAGCGAAGGCATGAACCTGATCGGCCCGCTGCCGGCCGACACTCTGTTTACCCCCAAGTATCTCGAACAGGCCGATGCCGTACTGGCCATGTACCACGACCAGGGCCTGCCAGTGCTCAAGTTCAAGGGCTTCGGTGCGGCGCTCAATGTCACGCTGGGCCTGCCGATCATCCGCACCTCGGTGGATCATGGCACCGCCCTGGATCTGGCCGGTACTGGCAAGGTGGACATCGGCAGCCTGCAGGTGGCACTGGAAACCGCCTACCAGATGGCCGCCAGCCGCCAGGAATGAACCCCTGAGACCGCGGCCCGCGCCCGCGGCGCCATTCGCTGGTAGACTGTGCGACTTTCTTTTTTGCATCCAGCCTCGAGCAACACGACTCGAGGCGTTGCGCGGAGCCGTACATGCCCGAATACCAACACCGCGCGCGCAAGCGCTTCGGCCAGAACTTCCTGCATGATGCCGGGGTGATCGACCGTATCCTGCGCGCCATTCGCGCCAAGGAAGACGAACGCCTGCTGGAGATCGGCCCGGGCCAGGGCGCCATTACCGAGGGTTTGCTCGGCAGCGGCGCGCAGCTCGACGTGATCGAACTCGACCTTGACCTGATCCCCATCCTGCAAAACAAGTTCGGCGACAATCCGCGTTTTCGCCTGAATCAGGGCGACGCACTGAAATTCGACTTCGCCCGCCTCGACGCGCCACCACGCAGCCTGCGCGTTGTCGGCAACCTGCCCTACAACATCTCCACGCCGCTGATTTTCCACCTGCTGGACAACGCACCGCTGATTCGCGACATGCACTTCATGCTGCAAAAAGAAGTGGTCGAGCGCATGGCCGCCGGCCCGGGCGGCGGCGATTGGGGGCGGCTGTCGATCATGGTGCAATACCACTGCCGCGTGGAACACCTGTTCAACGTCGGCCCCGGGGCCTTCAACCCACCACCCAAGGTCGACTCGGCCATCGTCCGCCTGGTGCCGCATGAAACCCTGCCGCACCCCGCCAAGGACCATCGCCTGCTCGAACGCGTCGTGCGTGAGGCCTTCAACCAGCGCCGCAAGACCCTGCGCAACACGCTCAAGCAATTGCTGCCCGCCGATGCCATCGAGGCTGCCAGTGTCGATGGCAGCCTGCGCCCCGAACAGCTGGATCTGGCCGCCTTCGTCCGCCTGGCCGACCAACTGGCTCTACAGCCCTCTGCTGCGCAGGACTAAACTGCAATCACGCCCAACGGATCATTCGCATGTCCGACCCTCGTTATCAGATCGACGTCAGCGTCACCACCCGCTACTTGGCCGCGCAGTCGCAGCCGGAGCAGAGCCGCTACGCGTTCTCCTACACCGTGACCATCGTCAATAACGGCGAGCTGCCCGCTCAGCTGTTGTCGCGCCACTGGATCATCACCGACGGCGACGGCCGCGTGCAGGAAGTGCGCGGCGCCGGCGTGATCGGCCAGCAACCGCATATCGAGCCCGGCGCCAGCCACACCTACAGCAGCGGAACGGTCATGACCACCCAGGTCGGCACCATGCAGGGCAGCTACCAGATGCTCGCCGAGGACGGCAAACGCTTCGACGCGACTATCGCGCCCTTCCGCCTGGCTGTACCGGGAGCCCTTCACTGATGGCGGTGTATGCCGTCGGCGACCTGCAGGGTTGCCTCAAACCGCTCAAGTGCCTGCTCGAGCAAGTGTCCTTCGATCCCGCGCAAGACCAGCTTTGGCTGGTCGGCGACCTGGTCAACCGCGGCCCGCAGTCGCTGGAGACCCTGCGTTTTCTCTACTCCATTCGCCACGCCGTGACCTGTGTGCTGGGCAACCATGATCTGCATCTGCTGGCCGTGGCCCACAACATCGAGCGTCTGAAGAAGGGCGATACCCTGCGCGAGATTCTCGATGCGCCGGACCGCAACGATCTGCTCGATTGGCTGCGCATGCAGAAGCTGGTGCACCACGACGCCGAGCGCAAGGTGACCCTGGTACATGCCGGCATCCCGCCGCAATGGACGCTGAGCAAGGCGCTGCGTCGTGCCGCCGAGGTCGAAGAGGCGCTGCGTGACGATGCCCGTCTGCCGCTGTTTCTCGATGGCATGTACGGCAACGAACCCGCCAAGTGGCACAAGGACCTGCATGGCGTAACCCGCCTGCGCGTCATCACCAACTATTTCACCCGCATGCGCTTCTGCAAGGCAGATGGCACGCTGGACCTCAAGAGCAAGGAAGGCGCCGACAACGCGCCGCCCGGCTTCGCCCCCTGGTTCAGCCACCCGCAGCGCAAGATGCGCGGCGAGAAGATCATCTTCGGCCACTGGGCGGCGCTGGAAGGCAATTGCACGGAACCTGGCCTTTACGCGCTGGATACCGGCTGCGTCTGGGGCGGTGCGATGACCCTGCTCGATGTCGACACCGGCGCCCTGCACCGCTGCACCTGCCCCAAGGAATAAGCCAGCCTCCCATACGGTAAAGGTCCCCGAACATGAGCGAATTCAAGCGTATTTCCCCGCAACAGGCGCAGGAGCTGCGCGCCCAGGGCGCCGTGGTGGTCGACATCCGCGACCCACACAGCTTTGCCAATGGTCATATCAGCGGCTCGCGTCATCTGGACAACCACTCGCTGCATGACTTCATCACCCACGCCGACCTCGACGCGCCACTGATCGTCTCCTGCTACCACGGCAACTCCAGCCAGGGCGCCGCAGCCTACCTGGTCGCCCAGGGTTTCTCCGAGGTGTACAGCCTCGACGGTGGTTTCGAGTTGTGGCACGCCACTTACCCGAGCGAAACCGCGCAAAGCAGCGAAGAATAAATTTCTTCAGCCGGCAGGCCGCGCCCGCTCTGGCCTGCCGCCCTTCCCCGACGCACGGTAACATCCCGTTATCGCTGTCCCGCCCTTGACGCTCTGCAGAACGAACTATTCTGTTAATCAGGCCATCCCACTGAAGGTAGAGCCGGCAAACCGGCATCGGGCCATCGGTAACGACTTTTAGGTTTTGGGGGATTGTTCCCGACTTCTTCGGAGCCGGAGTTACCCAGCACCTGCACGCACGACCGATCCCGAGCCAGCTTTCAGCATCGAGCGAGGTGAAGTCATGAGCATTTTCAGTCACTTCCAACAACGTTTCGAGGCGACCCGCCAGGAGGATTACTCGCTGCAGGAGTACCTCGAACTGTGCAAACAGGATCGCAGCGCCTACGCCACTGCGGCCGAGCGCCTGCTGATGGCCATTGGCGAGCCGGAACTGCTGGACACTTCCAGCGATTCACGGCTGTCACGCATCTTCTCCAATAAGGTCATCCGCCGCTATCCGGCCTTCGCCGACTTCCACGGCATGGAAGAGTGCATCGACCAGATCGTCTCCTACTTCAGGCATGCCGCGCAGGGCCTGGAAGAGAAGAAGCAGATTCTCTATCTGCTCGGCCCGGTGGGTGGCGGTAAATCCTCGCTGGCGGAAAAGCTCAAGCAACTGATGGAGAAGGTGCCCTTCTACGCCATCAAGGGCTCGCCGGTGTTCGAGTCGCCGCTGGGGCTGTTCAACGCCACCGAAGACGGCGCCATTCTCGAAGAGGACTACGGCATCCCGCGCCGTTACCTCAGCTCGATCATGTCGCCGTGGGCCACCAAGCGCCTGCAGGAGTTCGGCGGCGACATCAGCCAGTTCCGCGTGGTCAAGCTGTACCCCTCAATCCTCAACCAGATCGCCGTGGCCAAGACCGAACCAGGCGATGAGAACAACCAGGACATCTCCGCCCTGGTCGGCAAGGTGGATATCCGCAAGCTGGAAGAATTTCCGCAGAACGACGCCGACGCCTACAGCTACTCGGGCGCGCTGTGCCGGGCCAACCAGGGCCTGATGGAATTCGTCGAGATGTTCAAGGCGCCGATCAAGGTCCTGCACCCGCTGCTGACCGCCACCCAGGAAGGCAACTACAACAGCACCGAAGGCCTCGGCGCGATTCCCTACAGCGGTATCCTGCTGGCCCACTCCAACGAGTCCGAGTGGCACAGCTTCCGTAACAACAAGAACAACGAGGCCTTCATCGACCGTATCTACATCGTCAAGGTGCCCTACTGCCTGCGCGTCACCGATGAAATTCGCATCTACGACAAGCTGCTGATCAACAGCTCGCTGGCCAAGGCGCATTGCGCGCCGGACACCCTGAAGATGCTCGCACAGTTCAGTGTACTGAGCCGCCTGAAGGAGCCGGAGAACTCCAACATCTACTCGAAGATGCGCGTCTACGACGGCGAGAACCTCAAGGACACCGACCCGAAAGCCAAGTCGATTCAGGAGTATCGCGACAGCGCGGGTGTCGATGAGGGCATGAACGGCCTTTCGACCCGCTTCGCCTTCAAGATCCTGTCCAAGGTATTCAACTTCGATCCGCACGAGATCGCCGCCAACCCAGTACACCTGCTGTACGTGCTGGAGCAGCAGATCGAGCAGGAGCAATTCCCCGCCGAGGTGCGCGAGCGCTACCTGCGCTACATCAAGGAATACCTGGCGCCGCGCTACATCGAGTTCATCGGCAAGGAAATCCAGACCGCCTATCTGGAGTCCTACAGCGAATACGGGCAGAACATCTTCGACCGCTACGTGCTGTACGCCGACTTCTGGATTCAGGATCAGGAGTACCGCGACCCGGAGACCGGCGAGATTCTCAACCGCGTAGCGCTCAACGAGGAGCTGGAGAAGATCGAGAAACCGGCCGGCATCAGCAACCCGAAGGATTTCCGCAACGAGATCGTCAACTTCGTGCTGCGCGCCCGCGCCAACAACAACGGCAAGAACCCCACCTGGCTCAGCTACGAGAAGCTGCGCGTGGTGATCGAGAAGAAGATGTTCTCCAACACCGAGGATCTGCTCCCGGTCATCAGCTTCAACGCCAAGGGCAGCAAGGAGGATCAGCAGAAGCACAACGACTTCGTCAAACGCATGGTCGAGCGCGGCTACACCGAGAAGCAGGTTCGCCTGCTGTCGGAGTGGTATCTGCGCGTACGTAAATCGCAGTAAGCGGCCTCAGGTGACAGGCCGCCGGCTCCAGGCGAAAGCGCTTGCAGCCTGGGGCCTGAAGCCTCAGCGCCCGGAGGGCTTGTATGAGCTACGTAATCGACCGTCGACTCAATGGAAAGAACAAGAGCACGGTAAACCGCCAGCGCTTCCTGCGGCGTTACCGTGAACACATCAAGAAGGCGGTGGAGGAAGCCGTCAGCCGGCGCTCCATCACCGACATGGAGCACGGCGAGCAGATCAGCATTCCCGGCCGTGATATCGACGAGCCGGTGCTGCACCATGGCCGCGGCGGCAAGCAGACCATCGTTCATCCCGGCAACAAGGAATTCACCACCGGTGAACGCATCCCACGCCCGCAAGGCGGCGGCGCCGGCCGCGGCAGTGGCAAGGCGAGCAACTCCGGCGAAGGCATGGACGAGTTCGTCTTCCAGATCACCCAGGAGGAATTCCTCGATTTCATGTTCGAGGACCTGGAGTTGCCCAATCTGGTCAAGCGCCACCTGACCGGTGCGGAAACCTTCAAGACCGTGCGCGCCGGTATCAGCAACGAGGGCAACCCCTCGCGCATCAACATCGTGCGCACCCTGCGTTCGGCCCACGCACGGCGCATCGCCCTGTCTGGTTCCAGCCGCGCCAAATTGCGCGAAGCCAAGGCCGAACTGGAACGACTACGCCGGGAAGAGCCGGACAACTTCGGCGATATCCAGGCCATTCAGGAGGAAATCGAGCGGCTCAGTGCACGCATCCATCGTGTGCCGTTTCTCGACACCTTCGACCTCAAGTACAACCTACTGACCAAGCAGCCCAACCCCAGCTCCAAGGCGGTGATGTTCTGCCTGATGGACGTCTCCGGATCCATGACCCAGGCCACCAAGGACGTAGCCAAACGCTTCTTCATCCTCCTGTACCTGTTCCTCAAGCGCAATTACGACAAGATCGACGTGGTGTTCATCCGCCACCACACCAGTGCCAAGGAAGTGGACGAGGAGGAGTTCTTCTACTCTCGCGAGACCGGCGGCACCATCGTCTCCAGCGCCCTGAAGCTGATGCAGGAGGTGATGGCCGAGCGCTATCCGGTCAACGAGTGGAACATCTATGCCGCGCAGGCGTCGGACGGCGACAACTGGAACGACGACTCGCCGGTATGCCGGGATATATTGATCAACCAAATCATGCCGTTCGTGCAGTACTTCACCTACGTCGAGATCACCCCGCGCGAGCACCAGGCGCTGTGGTTCGAGTACGAGCAGGTGGCCGAAGCCTTCGCCGACAGCTTCGCCCAGCAGCAACTGGTGTCCGCTGCAGACATCTACCCGGTGTTCCGCGAACTGTTCCAGCGTCGCCTGGTGAGCTGAGGGCCAAGCCATGAATGCCAGCACGAGAAAGCGCGAACCGATCTCCACCGGCTCGGAATGGACCTTCCACCTCATCCGCCAGTACGACAAGGAGATCGCCCGCATCGCCGAACGCTATGCGCTGGATACCTACCCCAACCAGATCGAAGTGATCACCGCCGAGCAAATGATGGATGCCTATGCCTCGGTCGGCATGCCGCTGGGCTATCACCACTGGTCTTACGGCAAACACTTCCTGGCCACCGAAAAAGGCTACAAGCGCGGGCAGATGGGCCTGGCCTACGAGATCGTGATCAACTCCGATCCGTGCATCGCCTACCTGATGGAAGAGAACACCATCTGCATGCAGGCGCTGGTGATCGCCCACGCGTGCTACGGCCACAACAGTTTCTTCAAGGGCAACTACCTGTTCCGTACCTGGACCGACGCCAGCTCGATCATCGATTACCTGGTGTTCGCCAAGCAGTACATCATGCAATGCGAGGAGCGCTACGGCATCGACGCCGTGGAGGAGCTGCTCGACTCCTGCCACGCGCTGATGAACTACGGCGTCGACCGCTACAAGCGCCCCTACCCCATCTCTGCCGAGGAGGAGCGCCGGCGCCAGAAGGAACGCGAGGAGCACCTGCAGAAGCAGATCAACGACCTGTGGCGCACCATTCCCAAAAGTGCGGACAAGGGCGGCGAGAAGGACAGCAAGCGTTTCCCCGCCGAACCACAGGAGAACATCCTCTATTTTCTGGAAAAACACGCGCCCCTGCTGGAACCCTGGCAGCGCGAGGTGATTCGCATCGTGCGCAAGATCGCCCAGTACTTCTACCCGCAACGCCAGACCCAGGTGATGAACGAAGGCTGGGCCACCTTCTGGCACTACACCCTGATGAACGACCTGTATGACGAAGGCCTGGTTACCGACGGCTTCATGATGGAGTTCCTGCAGTCGCACACCAGCGTGGTCTACCAGCCACCGTTCGACAGCCCCTACTACAGCGGCATCAATCCCTATGCTCTGGGTTTTGCCATGTACCGCGACATCCGCCGCATGTGCGAGAACCCCACCGAGGAAGACAAGCGCTGGTTCCCCGACATCGCCGGCAGCGACTGGCTGACCACGCTCAAGTTCGCCATGACCAGCTTCAAGGACGAGAGCTTCATCCTGCAGTTCCTCTCGCCCAAGGTGATTCGCGACTTCAAACTGTTCAGCATTCTCGACGACGACCAGAAGGACGAACTGCTGGTGCCGGCCATCCATGACGAACCGGGCTATCGCACCATCCGCGAATTGCTCGCCGCGCAATACAACCTGGGCAACCGCGAGCCCAATGTACAGATCTGGAACATCGACCGCCGTGGCGACCGCTCGCTGACCCTGCGCCATCAGCAACACGACCGCAAACCACTGGGCGACTCCACTGGCGAAGTGCTCAAGCACCTGCATCGGCTGTGGGGCTTCGATATCCATCTGGAGGTGTGCCAGGGCGATCAGTTGATCACCACTCAGCATGTGCCACCGCGCGGCAGCTCGGAGGGCGAAAGCGACTACCCGAGGCTGGACCTGATCATTCCGCCAATTTGAGCGCCTGCGCACCCGGCACGTTCTTCGGTATCCTCTGCGCCTCGTGGAGGAATGCACATGCAGATTTACAAAGTCGGCGGCGCCGTACGTGACCGCCTGCTGGGTCGCCCCATCACTGAAGTGGACTGGGTCGTGGTCGGCGCCAGTGCCGAGCAGATGCTCGAACTCGGCTATCGCCCGGTGGGTGCTGACTTTCCGGTGTTCCTGCACCCGCAAACAGGCGAGGAATACGCGCTGGCCCGTACCGAGCGCAAGAGCGGGCGCGGCTATGGCGGTTTCACCTTTCACGCCAGCCCCGATGTCACCCTGGAACAGGATCTGATCCGCCGCGACCTCACCGTCAACGCCATGGCCGAGGATGATCACGGCAACCTGATCGATCCCTACGGTGGCCAGCATGATCTTGAAGCCCGCATCCTGCGCCACGTTTCGCCGGCATTCGCCGAAGATCCGTTGCGCGTCCTGCGCGTCGCCCGCTTTGCCGCACGCTATGCGCCGCTGGGTTTCAGCGTCGCACCTGAAACCCTGGCACTGATGCGTCAGTTGGCCGAATCCGGCGAGCTGACCCACCTCACCGCTGAACGCAGTTGGAAAGAAATCTCCCGCGCCCTGATGGAGCCGCGTCCAGACGTGTTCGTCCAGGTGCTGCGCGACTGCGGCGCGCTGGCCGCACTGCTGCCGGAAGTGGACGATCTGTTCGGTGTGCCGCAACCGCAGGCACACCATCCGGAAATCGATACCGGCGTGCATGTGCTCAGCGTGCTGCGCCAGTGTGCGGAGCACGACCAGCCGCTGAACGTGCGCTGGGCCAGCCTGCTGCATGACGTCGGCAAAGGCCTGACACCGGAGGCCGAGTGGCCACGGCATATCGCCCATGAGCACAAGGGGCTGCGCCTGATCGAGGCGATTAACGCGCGCTGCAAGGCGCCGCGTGAATGCGCCGAGCTGGCCATGCTGGTCGGTGAGTTTCATACCCACGGTCATCGCGCACTGGAGTTGCGGCCCTCGACGCTGCTGGAACTGCTGCAACGCTTCGACGTGTTCCGTCGCCCGCAACGTTTCGTCGAATTCGTCGCCGCCTGCGAGATGGACGCGCGTGGTCGCCTGGGTCTGGAGCAGCGCGACTATCCACAAGCTGCTTACCTGCTCGGTGCTGCCGAAGCAGCGCGGCAGGTGCCGGTCAAACCGCTCGTGGAGAAGGGATTCAAAGGGGCGGAGCTGGGCGAAGCGCTCAACCGCGAGCGCCTGCAAGCGCTCAAGGCCTACAAGGCGCAACATGCCCCCTCGTAGGAGCCCGCTTGCGGGCGATCATCGCCGGCAAGCCGGCTCCTACAGACCGCCGCAACA